>DASXZS010000028.1:0-2520 GCA_036501785.1 Acidimicrobiales bacterium
CCGAGCCTTGATGGCCACCTCTTTGGAACCCGGTTCGGTCCACCAGGACCGCTCGAATTCGAGGACCGACCGGTCGCGCGCCGAGAGTGCCATCTGGTCGAGCCTGCCACCCCGACCGGGCCGGATCAAGCACCGTCGGATCGGGACGGGCGCGCCCGACGACCCGGAGCCGGGTGTCGGGATCGAACCGACGACATCTTCTTTACAAGAGAAGTGCTCTACCGACTGAGCTAACCCGGCCTGCCCGCCAGCGTACGCGGCGCAGCCCGGCCGGATGCTCATGTGGGCGCCTCGGGTGCGGTGGTGAAGCCCAGGTGGAGGTGGGCGCTGTCGTTGAACGCTCGCACCATCCAGCGGCCGCCGGGGTCAGGGGCGATGATCAGGTGGCTGATCGAGGCGTTGTCGGCACCGCTGAAGGCCAACGGACGCGACCCGGTGGCCTCCGCCAACGCCCGCCCGATGACCCCCCCGTGGGTGAAGGCGGCCACCGTCTGGTCGGGATGGCGCTGGGCGATGGCCAGCAGGGCCTCGCGCACCCGGGCGGCGAAGGCGTCGGCCGGCTCGGCGCCCGGGATCACGTCCCAGCGCTCCTCGGCGAGCAGGCGCTGGGCGATCGGGTGCCCCTCCGCCACCCGGATCCGGAACAGACCGCCCTCCCACTCCCCCAGGAACACCTCACGCAGGTCGGCCTCGACCACCGGTTCCAGGCCCAGCCGGGCGGCGAGCGGGGCGGCCGTCTCCGCGGTGCGGCGCAGAGTGGTCACATAGATGGCCGCGATGGGCTCACCCGCCAAGCGGTCTGCCACCCGTAGGGCCTGCTCGCGGCCGGCGGGGGCCAGTTCGGGATCGCCGTGCCCGTCAACGAGGGCAAACGACTCGCCGGCTCGAGCCGGCGCCGACTCGCCGTGGCGGATCAGCAGGATGCTGGTCGCCCCCGCGGGCCGGACGAAGCGGAACTGCCTGATTTGGTCAGGAGAGACGGTTTCCTCCGGGGCGGTCGTCACGGGGCGTGATGCTAAGCGACCGCGGCGCCCACCGACCGGGTCAGGCGACCAGGCTGGGCTCGAGCTCGGCGTCCTCGTCGGTCAGGTGATGGTCGAGCTTGCGCTTGATGCGCTGCAGGGCATTGTCGATCGACTTCACGTGACGGCCCAGATAGCAGCCGATCTCCTGGTAGGACTTGCCCTCGACGTACAGGCGCAGCACGTCCACCTCCAGGCCGGACAGGCTCTCCGCCATGGATCGGCGCATGGCCTCGATCTGCTCCTGGGAGATGACCTCGTCCGCCGGGTCGGTGATGCGGTGGTCGTCGAGCAGGTCCTCGACGCTCCCCTCGCTGGGATCGTCCGATCCCCTGACCCCGGAAATCGACACGTACCGGTTGAGGGGCTGGTGCTTCTGCCGGGTGGCGGCCTTGATGGCGCTGATCACCTGGCGGGTCACGCACAGCTCGGCGAAGGCTCGGAACGACGACTGCCGGTCGGCCCGGAAGTCCCTCGCCGCCTTGAACAGGCCGATGAGGCCCTCCTGCTCCACGTCGTCGGCGTCGGCGCCGACCAAGAAGTAGGTTCGGGCCTTGCTGCGAGCGAAGCGCCGGTAGCGCTGCAGGAGACGTTCCAGGGCCGCCGCGTCGCCCTGCTGCCAGCGGGCGACGAGCTCTTCGTCTGACAAATCGGTCAAGACAACTTCGGGGCTGCGGAGCGCCATGGTGACCTCAGGGCTGGTAGCGGAGTGCTGTGAGAGGGTCAGCGACGTCCTAGATCGAACGGACTAGTCACTCTTATCTACCCCGGTCCCGTGTGTCAACCGTCACCAACCCAGTTTTCCGGGTTTTTCCGCCAACTAAATGGGTCTGACCAGGAAAAATATGCATTATCTTCGCGAACCGGAAGCCGTGAACCGCACCAGACGGGGCGCTGAGTATGCCGTCAGGAACCTACCGGCCGCCGAACTAACTAGTTATTCCGGGTAGTGGCCCGCTTCCGGGCCACCTCGAAGCAGGCCAGGGCCGCGGCGGCGGCCACGTTGAGCGAGTCGAGCGGACCCAGCAGGGGAACGTCGACGACCAGGTCACACCTCTGGCGTACCAGCCGGCCCAGGCCCCGCCCCTCGGCCCCGAGGACGAGGGCCACCGGCTCGGTCGCCACCGTCAGGTCCCAGAGGGTGGTGGGGGCGCCGGCGTCGAGCCCCACGGTCCAGACGCCAGCGGCGGCCAGGGCGGCCAGGGCCGCGGGAATACCGGCGACCGTGGCGACCGGGAGGTACTCGGCTGCCCCGGCCCCGGCTTTGAGGGCCGCGGGGGTGAGCCGGGCGGCGCGGTGGCGGCCGATGACCAGGCCGGTGCCGCCGGCGGACAGGGCGCTGCGCATGACCGCCCCGAGGTTGTGGGGGTCGGTGACGCCGTCGAGCACGACCAGGAACGGCGCGGCGGCGGCGAGGAGCCGTTCGACGGGGACTTCGGGGATGGGGTCGGCGCGCGCCAGGACGCCCTGGGGGGCGTCGGTGAGGGCCGCGGCGTCG
>DASXZS010000029.1:0-2963 GCA_036501785.1 Acidimicrobiales bacterium
CCGTCCGAGGTCGCCCCCCTCAACGCTTTCGTCCTGGCCGAGATCATCGACGACGTGGGGCTCCCGGCCGGAGTCTTCAACCTGGTGTCGGGGGTCGGCTCGGTGGTCGGCGAGGCCATCGCCAAGCATCCCGACGTGGACATGGTGTCCTTTACCGGCTCCACCCGCGCCGGCCGGCGGGTGGGTGAGCTCTGCATGCAGCGGGTGGCCAAAGTGGCCCTCGAGCTGGGCGGCAAGAGCGCCAACGTGATCCTGCCCGACGCCGATCTGGACAAAGCGGTCAAGGATGGCGTGTTCAAGGCCTTCCTCAACTCCGGCCAGACCTGCTCGGCCCTGACCCGGATGCTCGTCCCCCGGGACCGCCTGGCCGAGGCGGAGGAGATCGCCGGCCGGACGGCCGACGCCATGACCCCGGGCGATCCGTTCGCCGAGAAGTCGAAGCTGGGGCCCCTCGTCTCGCAGGCCCAGTGGGACCGGGTGCAGGGCTACATCCAGAAGGGTCTCGACGAAGGCGCCACCCTGGTCACCGGTGGGCTCGGCAAGCCGGACGGGCTACCGAAGGGGTTCTTCACCAAACCCACGGTGTTCTCCGGGGTGCGGCGGGACATGACCATCGCCCAGGAGGAGATCTTCGGGCCGGTGCTGTCGATCCTGCCCTACGACACCGAGGAGGAGGCGGTCGAGATCGCCAACGACTCGGTCTACGGGCTCGCCGGCGGCGTCTGGGCGGGCAGCAAGGAGAAAGCCGAGGCGGTGGCCCGCCAGCTGCGGACCGGGCAGGTCGAGATCAACGGCGGCGCCTTCAACCCCAACGCCCCCTTCGGCGGGTACAAGCAGTCCGGCATCGGGCGCGAGTACGGCCACTTCGGCCTGGAGGAATTCCTGCAGGTCAAGAGCCTGCAGCGGTAGCCGGTCCGGGCGGCAGTCTGCTTCGTCGCACGCCGCCCTTGCCCCTGGCGGAGTCCCCCCCGATAAAAGTCAGGCCGGCGGCGGTGAAGGCTACGGCACCCAGGCCGGCGTAAACGGACAGAGCCGGGGCGCCTGCCCCGTCAGCTGCGCCGCGATCTCGTCGAGGTACCACCGCCGGTAGGCGGCCACCTCTTCGCTGGGCGGCGTGGTGAGCAGCTGCTCCCGCACCTCCGCGTCACTCGCCCCCCAGATGGCCGACCCCAGCCGGTCGAAGGCGTCGATCGCGTCGTCGGCAACGACCACGTCGAAGTCGACCACCGCCTCCCCGCGGGCCAGCGCTGCTTCCGCCACGTCGCGCCCGGCTTGACGCAGGCTCCCGATCCGGGCCGCGATCTCCTGGCTGCTCTCGGCCAGGGCCACCAACCCGGCCGGGCCGTGGTGATCCATGGCCATGACCTGCATCTCCCGCTGGAGATCCGCGAACTGGCGAGCTGATTCGACGAGCAGCCCGACGGGCACTCCGATGAGCCGGACCTGGCGGCCTTGGGCAGCCATCGCCGTCACCGACGTGTGGCCGGGTGCGGCACTGACGAGCTCGGTCGCCACCATCGGCGCCGCCACCGCCTCGACGGCCTCCACATGTCGCTGCCCGGTGCCGACCTCGGCCCACATCACTTTGCCGGCTGCGATGGGGTCAGCGCCCCAGCGGTCGACGGTGCCGGCCACCAGAGCCAAGCCCCGGCCCGTCATGGATCGGGTGGCCAGGAGATCCTCGGGACGCTCCGCGCCGACGACCGGAAGCCGGGTACTGCCGTCCTGCACCTCGAGCCGCACGCCGCTGCCCAGCCGGCTGACCGTCACGTGCATCACCGTGCTGGCGTGGAGGACGGCGTTGGTCACCAACTCCGAAACCGCCAGGGCCGCATCTTCCGTCACGGCGGCCGGTAGCCCCCAGGTGTCGGCCGCGCTTTCGACCAAGCGGCGGGCCGCGACCACGCTCGCCAGCTCTGCGGGGAGCTGGGCATGAAAGCTGCTGATGGAGTCCACGGCTTTCACCAGCGGATCCCTACCCACATTCCACGGCGACTGAGCACATTTCTGTCCGTTCGTACGTTCCTGGGTCGTTCGTACGTTGCTAAGCCCTCGCCCCGCCGGGGCCGGCCCGCAGGAGCAACGCCACTCCCGACACGTCGGCACCTCCATCGGGCCACTTGAGCCGATCGGCGCGTCTCCGCCTGCTCGGGCTGGCCAGCGCGGTTGTACCGCCGAGTAGCGAACGAGTCCGCCGTCACTGCGGCGACATTAGCGCAATCCGCTAGATGATCCACTGATGGCGCCTCGAGTCCAGGCGGCGGCGCAGGCGTCGTCTGTCGCACCTCGCGGGGGCGGGTTACCCCGCCAGCCGCTGCGCCAGGTAGGCGAGGGACATCGGGTAGCGGTAGTCGATGCGACCGTGGCCGCCCTCGAACAGCTCGAAATGGACGTCGGCGACGCCGACGTCAGCCAAGGCATCGCGGAACGCCTCCGCCCCCAGGTCGAGGAACCACTCGTCGCTCGTGCCGCCGTCGATCCAGATGGCCCGCAGCCCGCGTAGGGCATCGGCGTAGCGGGGCACCATCCGGACCGGATCCCACCCCAGCCACTTGGCCCAGACAGCCTCGTCGAGGCGGCCGGTGCGGGGGTCGAACGGGAGGACCGGCGTGCGGTCATCGTCAGCCGAGAAGCACGCCGTGACCCCCAGCAGCATCAGCAAGGTCTCGTCGGCTGGCTTGGTAAACGACACCCGACCCTGGAACTCCTCCCACCACTTGCCGATCGAGGCGTCGCAGTCACGTGGCCGGTATAGCCCTGGATGACGTAGATGGACGGGTAGCACCGGTCCGGCTCGTCGTCGTAGCCGGGTGGGACGTAGACCCACAACGGGCGCTCCGCCGGATCCCCCAGCGGGTTGTCCTCCAGGGCCGTGCCGTGCACCACGAGCCGGTCGAGGCGACCCGCCCATTCGCCTTCCCATGGTAGTGCCGTGGCGCGAACGTAGTCACGACCCGGCGGTG
>DASXZS010000030.1:0-15371 GCA_036501785.1 Acidimicrobiales bacterium
TCCACCACGCAGAAGAAGGAGTCGCCTTGGCGCTGGTCCTCCACCCACCACCGCACCGCACCCAGAAGATTGCCGAGATGCGGGTCGCCGGTGGGCTTGATGCCCGAGAACACCCGGTCACCCGAAGGCGCGGTGCTGCCCGATGACACTCGTCGGCCCGACGCCACTGTGCTCACCCGGTCATGGTATGCCGCAGGGCCGGACGGTCCCCCCGGTAATATCGAACGGTGCCCTACACGGTGAGTACGCCCGTCTTCGAGGGGCCCTTCGATCTCCTGCTCCATCTCATCACCCGTGAACAGGTGGACCTGTGGGAGGTCTCGCTGTCGGACATCGTCGACAGCTACGTGGCCTCCCTCGAGCAACTGCGCGCCGCCCTGGACCTGGAGGTGGCCACCGAGTTCCTCCTGATCGCCGCGGTGCTGCTGGAGCTCAAAGCCCGCCGGCTACTGCCTGGCCGCGACGACGTCGAGCTGGAGGAGGAGCTCGCCCTCTGGGAGGAACGCGATCTGCTGCTCGCCCGCCTCCTGGAGTGCAAGACGTTCAAAGACGCCGCCGGCGCCCTGCACCGGCTCATGGACGCGGCCGGCCGCAGCTGGCCCCGCCTCGCCGGCGCGGACGAGCGGTACGCCGGCCTGATGCCGGACCTGCTCGAAGGCGTGACCGCGGCGCAGCTCCGCGATCACATGCAGGCCCTGCTGGCACCCAAACCCGGGAACCGGTTGCTGCTCGACCATGTGGCGCCGGTCCGCATCAGCGTGCGCGACGCCGTCGATGAACTGATCGACGAGCTGCCCCGCGTCGGGCGCATCTCTTTTTCCCGGTTGACCGGCGAGCTGGGGGAGCGGCTGGAGATCATCGTCCGCTTCCTCGCCCTGCTGGAGCTGTACAAGCAGGGGTTGGTGGACCTGGAGCAGGCGTCGTCGTTTGCCGAGCTGCAGGTGAGCTGGCTGGGCGGCCCCGCGCCCGGCGCCATCGAGGTCGAGGAATACCAGGGCTAGCCCGTGGCGTCCGAGACCCTGCGAGCCATCGAGGCCATCGTCATGGTGGCCGACGTACCGGTCGAACCGCACCTCCTGGCCCAGCTGCTGGAGGTGTCGCCGGCCCGCGTCGAGGAGCTGTGCGCCGAGCTGGAGGCGTCCTACCGGGACGACGACCGTGGCTTCACCCTGGTCCGCGTCGCCGGCGGCTACCGCTACCAGAGTCACGGCGATCTGGCCGCCTACGTCGAACGGTTCGTGCTGGAGGGGCAGACCGCCCGCCTGTCCGCGGCCGCCCTAGAGACTCTGGCCATCATCGCCTACAAACAACCAGTGTCCCGGGCCCAGATCGCGTCCATCCGGGGCGTCAACGCCGACGGGGTGATCCGGACCCTGCAGGCGCGCGGTTTCATCACCGAAGCGGCCCGGGACCCGGGACCGGGGCAGGCGTTGTTGTACGGCACCACCCCGTTGTTGCTCGAGCGGCTGGGGCTGGACCGCATCGAGGAGCTGCCGCCGCTGGCCCAGTTCGTGCCGGGCCCAGAGATCATGGATGCCCTCGAGCACAGCCTCCAGGCGGGCGGCGTCGACGACGAGGACGGCGGCAGCCGGCCCACCCTGTGACGGCCGCCGCGGAGGGTGAACGCCTCCAGAAGGTGCTCGCCCAGCGCGGCCTGGGCAGCCGGCGTACGTGCGAGGAACTGATCGCGGCGGGGCGGGTGCACGTCAACGGGGTGGTTGCCGAGCTGGGCCGCCGGGTCGACCCCGAGACCGATCGGGTGACCGTCGACGGCGTCCCGGTGGCGGTCCGGCCCGGCCTCGTCTACTACGTCTGCAACAAACCGGCCGGCGTCGTCAGCACCGCCGCCGACCCGCAGGGCCGCCCGATGGTCACCGGGCTGGTCCCCGCCGTGCCCCGGGTGCATGCCGTCGGGCGACTCGACGCCGACAGTGAGGGCCTGCTGCTGCTGACCAACGACGGGGATCTCACGTTCCGCCTGACCCATCCCAGCTTCGGGGTGGAAAAAGAGTACCTGGTGGCGGTGGAGGGCACTCCGAAACCGGGCGCCCTGCGCCGGCTGCGTGAAGGGGTCGAACTGGGGGACGGCCGCACCGCCCCAGCCCGCGTGGCGCGGGTGGAGCCCAACGCGCTGCGCATCACCATCCACGAGGGGCGCAACCGGCAGGTGCGCCGGATGTGCGACGCCGTCGGGCATCCGGTGCGCCGGCTGGTCCGGACCCGCATCGGACCGCTCCGGGTAGGCACGTTGGCACCCGGTGAATGGCGGGAGCTCAGCCCGGCCGAGGTGCGGGCCGTCGAACGGGCCGCCACCGCCCGCCCGGTAGCCGAGCCCAGGACCAGCGTCTCCTAGTCTGTCAGGCCGTGCCCGCCCCCACCCCGACCCGCACCCCATGAATGTCGACCCGGCCCACCAGCGGGCCCAGATCGTCGGCACCGGCCTGATCGGCGGGTCCATCGGTCAGGGTCTACGCCGGCGGGGCTGGCGGGTGACCGGCTGGGACCTCGATCCGCATCGGCAGGACCGGGCCCGGCTCCTGGGGGCCCTGGACGAGGTGGGCTCGGATCCGGCTGCGCTGGTGACGTTTATCGCCACGCCCGCGGGCGCCGTGGCCGAGGAGGCGGCCCGGGTCCTCGACGGCGGTGGGGTCGTCACCGACGTGGCCGGCATCAAGGGGGCCATCGTGGCCAAGGTCGACCATCCCCGCTTCGTCGGCGGCCACCCCATGGCCGGCTCCGAGCAGGAGGGCGTGGAGGGCTCGGACCCGGACATGTTCGAAGGGGCCACCTGGGTGCTGACGCCGGCAGCCAACACCGATCCGACGGCCTTCGCCACCGTCCGGTCGGCGGTCAGCACGCTGGGTGCCAACGTGGTCGAGCTACCCGCCGCCCGCCACGACGACCTGGTCGCCATGGTGTCGCACGTGCCACACCTGACGGCCGCCACCCTCATGAACCTGGCCGCCGACACGGCCCTTGAGCACGCCACTCTGTTGCGCCTCGCCGCCGGCGGCTTCCGCGACATGACTCGGATCGCCGCCGGCGACCCGGCCATCTGGCCGGATGTGTGCGTCGAGAACCGCAGCGGCATTCTCGACGTTCTGGACCGCTTGCTCGTCGCTCTGGGGGACGTGCGGGACATGGTCGCCGGGGGCGACCGAGGCCTCATGCTCGACGTGCTCGAACGGGCCCGGGAGGCCCGGGTCAACCTCCCGGCCGGGGCCCCGTCCAGCGAGAACACCGCCGAGGTCCGGGTACCCGTGCCCGACCGGCCCGGCGTGCTGGCCGAGGTGACGACCCTCCTCGGGGAGATGGGCGTCAACATCTACGACCTGGAGATCGCCCACAGCGCCGAGGGGGACCGCGGCGTGCTGGTCCTGGTGGTCGACGCCCTGCATACAGACCGGGTGCGGGACGCCCTGCACCTGCGGGACTTCCGGTGCTCGGTCCGCCGGCTCGGGCCGTGAGCACCTTCGTCGCCGACCCGGCGCCGGCCGGGCTGCACGGTCGGTTCCGCGTCCCTGGTGACAAGTCCATCTCCCATCGGGCCCTGTTGCTGGCGGGGCGCGCCGAGGGCCAGTCCCGGATACGGGGCCTGTCCCACGGTCAGGATGTCGGCCATACGCTGGGCGCCATCCGCCAGTTCGGGGCCACGGTCGTGGGCTCGCCGTTCGACGGGCTGCTGGTCGACGGGGGGGCGGCCCGGCTTGGCGAGCCCGAGGGCTCCATCGACGTCGGCAACTCCGGCACGGCCATCCGCCTCCTCGCCGGCTGGGCCGCCGCCCTGGACGGCCTGTGCGTCCTCGCCGGCGACGCCTCGATCGCTCGCCGGCCCATGGACCGGGTGGCCGAGCCGTTGCGGCAGATGGGCGCCCGCATCGACGGCCGGCGGGGCGGCCGCCTCCCGCCGCTGGTGGTCCGGGGTGGGGGTTTGCGGGGTATCGACTACCGGCTGCCGGTCCCGAGCGCCCAGGTCAAGGGAGCGGTCCTGCTCGCCGCCCTGGCCGCAGATGGCGAGACGACCGTGCGCGAGGACCTCCCGACCCGGATGCACACGGAGGAGATGCTGGCCGCCTGCGGAGCCGACATCCAGGTGCAGCCGGGATCGGTGACCGTGCGACCCTCCAAGCTGGATCCGCTGGACCTGGACGTGCCGGGCGACCCCTCGCAGGCCGCCTTCTGGATCGTGGCCGCCTGCCTGACCCCCGGCAGCGACCTGGCGGTCGAGCACGTCTACGTCGGCCCCGGTCGAGCCGGCTTCCTCGACGTGCTGCGCCGGATGGGCGCCGCGGTCGAAGTATCGGCCGTCGACCCGACCACGTCCACGGCCACGGTCGCCGCCCGCTACGGACCGCTCCACGCCACCGACGTGAGAGGGCCGGAGGTGCCGTCGCTCATCGACGAGATACCGGTGCTGGCGGTGGCGGCCGCCCACGCCGAGGGCACCACCACCTTCGCCGACGCCGCCGAGCTCAAGGTCAAAGAGAGCGACCGCATCGCCACCATGGTGGCGGCCCTCCAGGCGACCGGCGCCCGGGTCGAGCCCCGACCGGACGGGCTGGTGGTGCATGGTCAGGCCGGCCGGGGTCTGGCGGGCGGGGCCGTCGACTCGGCCGGCGATCACCGGGTGGC
The DNA here is from genome assembly GCA_036501785.1 of Acidimicrobiales bacterium. Lineage (GTDB taxonomy): Bacteria > Actinomycetota > Acidimicrobiia > Acidimicrobiales > Palsa-688 > PALSA-693. Next base: position 4,633 of record DASXZS010000030.1, read on the forward strand.
CATGGCCCTGGCGGTGGGCGGCCTGGCCGCCGAAGCCCCGGTTCGGGTGGCCGGGTGGGAGGCCGTGGCCACCAGCTACCCCGAGTTCGAGGAGGATTACCAGCGGTGCCTGGCGCAGCCGGACGCGTGATCGCCATCGACGGCCCGGCCGGGTCGGGGAAGTCGACGGTGGCCAAGGCGGTGGCGGATCGTCTCGGTCTCGACTACCTCGATACCGGCGCCATGTACCGGGCGGTGGCGTTCGCGGCCATGCGCCGGGGCATCGACCCGGAAGACGCGGCCCGGGTCGCCGACCTGGCCCGGGAGATCGATCTGACCGTCGGCGAGACGGTCGTGGTGGACGGGGTAGATGCGACCATCGAGATCCGCAGCCCGGAAGTGACCCGGGCCGTGAGCACGGTGGCGGCCAACCCGGCCGTCCGCAAGGAGATGGTGGCCCGGCAGCGGGAGTGGGCCGATGCCCATGGCGGCGGAGTGATCGAGGGCCGCGACATCGGCACAGTCGTCTTCCCGGCCGCCCGCGTCAAGGTGTATCTGACCGCCGAAGACCGGGAGCGGGCCAGCCGGCGGAGCAAGGAGATGCTCGACCTGCACTACGACCAGGTGGCGGCCGACATCGCCCGCCGCGACCACATCGACTCGACCCGGCCGGCGTCGCCGTTGAGCATCGCCGATGACGCGGTGCAGATCGACACCACCGACCGAGACGTCGACGTGGTCGTGGACGAGGTGCTGGTTCTGGCGGCGCAACGGGAATCGGGGGCGTAGGTGCCGGTCTCGCGGGTCCGGCTGGCCTGGTACGCCTTCGCCCGCGGCCTGGTGGAGGTGGTCTGCCGGGTCTACTGGCGGGTCGAGATCCGCGGCCGGGAGCACATCCCAACTACCGGCCCGTACGTGATCGCCCCGGTCCACCGCTCCAACATCGATACCCTGCTGGCGGGCTGTCTCACCCGGCGGCGCATCCGCTTCATGGGCAAGGACAGCCTCTGGAAGCACCGCTGGAGCGGAGCCTTGTTCAGCTCCCTCGGGGGCTTCCCGGTCCACCGCGGCACCCCGGACCGTGAAGCGCTGCGGATCTGCGAGGAAGCCCTGCGCGCCGGCGAGCCGGTGGTGCTCTTCGCCGAAGGGACTCGGCAGTCCGGGCCGATCGTGCAGCCGCTCTTCGAAGGCGCGGCCTTCGTGGCGGCCCGGGCCGGCGTGCCGATCGTCCCGGTCGGCATCGGCGGCAGCGAGTGGGCCATGACCAAGGGCGAGAAGCGCATCCGCCCGGTGAAGGTCGTCATGGTCGTCGGCCCGCCCCTCTCGGCCCCGCCCCGCCCGGAGGGCAGCCGGGTGTCCCGCCGGTCGGTCGCCGAGCTGTCCGACACCCTGCACACCCGGCTTCAGGCCCTCTTCGACGACGCCCTGGTCGCGGCCGGCCGGTCCTGAGGCCCGGCCCGGATTTCACGCGGTGTCGAACCCCGAGAAACCTGAGCGAAACATTGGACGGTGAGCCTGCCAACCCGGTGTACTAGGAGGGCCATGAAACTGTTCTTGGCGGACATCGTCGTGACGGGCGTGGGCCGGCAGGTGATCGATGCAGGCGGGGTGCTGGTCGACGATCTGGGTCGGATCGCCGCGGTCGGCACGGCAGCGGAGCTCACCGCCTTGCCGGGCGCCGCGGACGCCACCCTGACCGATCTGGGCGCCGCCACCCTTTTGCCTGGGCTCATTGACTCTCACGTGCACCTGGGGTTCGACGGTTCAGAGGCCCCGGTGCAGCACATGATCGACGCCAGCGACGCCGACCTGCTGATCGGCATGCTGGCCGCGGCGCGCAACTTGCTGGCCGCCGGCGTCACCACCGCCCGCGACCTCGGCGCCCGATCCAAGCTCGACCTGGCCGTCCTGGAGGCGGTGGAGACCGGGCAGGCGCCCGGGCCACGGCTGGTGGTGGCCAACGAACCGATCACGACCGGTCACGGGCACTGCTGGTTTATGGGGTGCGAACAGGACGACCGGGACGGCATCCGCCGCGCCGTCCGGGAGCACGCCCAGGCCGGGGCCACGGTGATCAAGGTCATGGCCACCGGCGGCTTCATGACCGAGGGCTCGCGGCCGTGGGACGCCCAGTACGGCGCCCAGGATCTGGCGGTGCTCGTCGAGGAGGCCCACCGCCAGGGCCGCCCGGTGGCGGCCCACGCCCACGGACTCGCCGGGATCCGCAACGCCGTCTCCGCCGCCGTGAACACCATCGAACACTGCTCGTGGGCCGCTCCGGATCGAGTCGACTACGACAGCGACGTAGTGGCCGAGATCGCCGACCGCCGCATCTTCGTGTGCCCGACCACCAACCTCCACGCCCTCAATCCGATCCGCCGCCCGGTCAGCTCGATGCCGGTGGCCGAGGAGCTGATCACCGGGCGGATCGACCGGCTCCGGCGCATGCGTGAAGCGGGGGTGCGCCTGGTGGCCGGCACCGATGCCGGCGTCAACCTGGTGCCCCACGGGGCCTACGCGGCGGGGCTGGAGGCGCTGGCCGCCAGCGGCATGGCGCCCCTCGAGGTCATCGAGTGCGCCACCAGTCGGGCCGCCGAGGCCTGCGGCGTCGACCACCTGACCGGGAGCCTGGCCCCCGGGTTGGCCGCGGACCTGGTGGCGGTAATGGGTGACGCCACGACCGATATCTCCCGGCTGCGGGCACCGGCCTTGATTGTGAGCCGAGGTCGGCGCTTTGATGCCACCGCGGCCTAGTCAGGAGTAGCTCCCGTGGACGATGACGAGAAAGTAGCGACCATCCGGGGCCAGATGCCCAGTCTGGCCGGAGTCTCCTACCTCAATACCGGGACCTCCGGGCCCTTGCCCGAGGCGGTGACCGCGGCCATCTGCGAAGGGGCCCAGCGACAACTCCACCATCCCCGCCTGGGCATGGAGTACTTCGAGGAGATGCAAGCGCTGAAGGAGGACGTGCGCACCGTGCTCGCCGCGCACCTGGGCGTGCGCCCTACCGAGATCGCCCTGACCCACAACACGACGGAGGGAATGAACTTCATCACCCTCGGCGTCAACTGGGTCCAGGGTGACGAGGCGGTGACCACTAACGTGGAGCATCCCGGCGTGCTGTTGCCGTTGTGGGTCGTCAAGGAGCGCTACGGGGTGACGATCAAGACCGCCGACCTGCTCGACGAGGCGTCCGACCCGGTGGCCGAGGTGGCCCGGCTGATCACGCCGCGCACCAAGCTGGTGTCGCTGTCGCATGTCTCCTACTGCACCGGCAACGTGTTGCCCATCAACGAGATCGCAGCCGTTGCCCACGAGCGCGGCGTGCTGGTGCTCGTCGACGGGGCCCAGGCCTTCGCCGCCCTCCCGGTCGACCTGGCCGAGCTGGGCGTCGACTTCTACGCCGCGTCGGGCCAGAAGTGGCTCTGCGGCCCGGAAGGGACCGGCGTCCTCTACAGCTCCCAGGCCGCCATTTCCCAGATCCGCCCGACCTTCGCCAGCTACGGGTCGATCGAGGCCTACAACGACTACGGCGGGATGTTGATCAAGCCCGACGGGAGGCGCTTCGAGCAGGGCACCACCCACCTGCCGAACCTCGAGGGCCAGTTGGCGGCCCTCCGGTGGCTTACCTCGGTGGGCCCGGAGTGGGCGGCCGGCCGGTCCCGGCAGCTCGCCGCGACCGCGCATCACCTCCTGTCCGAGCTCGAGGGCGTCCGGGTCATCACCGACCGGGACCAGGCCGGGTTGGTGACCTTCGAGATCGACGGCGCCGACCCTCAAGGGGTCGTGACCTCGCTGGCGGCCGCGGGCATCCTGGCCCGCTCCATACCCGGCCGGGACTGGGTGCGCTGGTCGCTCGGTTACTTCAACACCGCCGAGGAGATCGCCGCCGCGGCTGAGACGCTGGACAAGATCCTCCACGACCGCCGGGCTTGAACGGGGGCCGCGGCGGTCACGGCGAGATGACGCTCACGTCTCCGGACAAACCGGGCAATGGCAGCGATGTCGTCCCGGCCGTGACTCGCACGTTCGTCGGATCACCGAGGCGCAGCCAGACCGGCGACGCGAACGACGTGGTCTGACCGGCTCGCAGGATGACATCGGCGAGGACCGGCCCGTTGGCCGTGGTCCGGGCCTGGATCCAGCACCGGTTGCGGGCGGTGATGGTGATGCGCGTGCCCGCCGCCACGGTGTACGTAAAGGAGCCGGGAGCCTTGATCGGCGGGCCTACGACCACGGTTGTCGGCGGGGGGACGGTCGTCTTCGCACGGGGAACCGAGGTCGTCGTCCTCGGTGGCAGGGTGCTGGTAGCAATCTGGCTGTACGTCGCCGCGGTTCGCGACTGCGTCGTCGAAGTGGAGACGGATGCGGCGCTCGAGGACTTCGGCTGGGACGACCGCCACCAATAGCCGGCCCCCGCGGCGACCAGGACCATGATGACCATGGCCGAGCCGAAGGATCGGCCCCATCTCGACCTCTTTTGGCTGTGCTTGCCCCGCATGCGCCACACACTTCGGTTCGTACCGGCGTGACCGCCGGTCGACTGTCGAGTGTAGGGCTCGGGGACCGACTGGCGCCATCACTCGGGATCGATTTCCCGTCTGGGTGGCGACGCCGCGATTACCGGGTCAGCCCGGCCAGGGCCACTGAGGCCGACAGCTCCCGGTCGTCGGGAAGTGGGGCCCCGCCGCCGGTCGGGTCGCCCCCAGGGGCCAGACCGGCCACTGCTGCAGCTGCGGCCAGATGCCGGACGGCATCGCGCAGCTCGCGGGGGAGGGGGAAGTACTCGTCCTCGTCGACGGCGCGCACCTCTTCCACCCCGGCGCGGGGCGCCAACCGATCCACTACCGCCTGCACCAACTCCTCCGGGGCCGACGCCCCGGCAATGACCCCCACGGTGCCGGTCAGGTCGGGGGGGAGCTCGGCGGCCTCGTTGACCCGCAGGACCCGGGCGCACCCGGCAGTGGCCGCGGTGCGTTCGAGGGCACGGGTGTTCGACGAGTTGGCGGACCCGATGACCACCACCGCCTGGCAGCGGCCGGCGATGGCTTTGAGGGCGGTCTGGCGATTGGTGGTCGCAAAGCACAGGTCGGAGGTGCCCGGCACCCACAGGTCGGGCCACCGGGCCATCCGGATCCGGCAGGGCTTCCAGCTCGTCGAGGTGCTCGACGCGGTGGACCGCGTCGGGAGCCACGGCCGCAGTGCCGATGGCCTCCTGGTGGCCCTGATGGCCGACGTAGACGATGGAGTAGCCCTTGCTGGCCCGGAGCTTGACCTCGTGATGCACCTTCCGGACCAGCGGGCACACCGCGTTGACGACCGCCCCGCCGCGGGCCCGGGCCGCGTCGACGACGGCAGGCGGCGAGCCGTGCGCGGACAGCATGAGGGGCGCCCCCTCCGGCACTTCGGCGACGTCATCGACGAACACCACACCGAGCTCCCGGAAACGGTCGACCACCACTCGGTTGTGCACGATCTCGTGGTAGCAGTACACCGGCGGTTCGAACACCCGGGTCATCCACGCCAGCGACTTGATGGCCATCTCCACCCCGGCGCAAAAGCCACGAGGCGAGGCCAGCAGCACCCGATCGACGTCCACCTATTCAGGCTACTGGCTACTCAGGCTACTGGTCCCGGACCCGCAGGCTGTGAGCAGGCCGGCGCCGCAGGCTGTGAACAGGCCGGCGCCGCAGGCTGTGAACAGGGCAGTAACCTGTCCGGGCTATGTCCCTGCCCCGCGTGGTAGCGGTGGCCCCCGGGTCGCCAGCTGCCCGGGCTGGCCTGCTACCCGGCGACGAGATCCTCGCCATGGACGGCCAGCTCCCTCGAGACATCATCGAATACCAGTTGCTCGCCGACCAGGCCGAGTTGGAGCTCGACATGCGCCGAGGCGGCCTCGAGCACACCGCCACCGTGACCAGGTCCGGCGGCGAGCCGCTCGGCCTCGAGGTCGACGCGGCCCTGTTCGACAGGGTGCGTACCTGCGACAACCACTGCGAGTTCTGCTTTATCCACCAGCTCCCCAAGGGCTTGCGGCGCAGCTTGTACACCCGAGACGACGACTACCGGCTGTCGTTTCTCTACGGCAACTTCACCACCCTGACCCGCTTCACCGAAGCGGACCTGGAGCGGGTGGTGACCGAAGGGCTGTCGCCCTTGTGGGTCAGCATCCACGCCACCGATCCCGAGGTCCGGGCCCGCATGCTGCGCAACCGCCGCGGGGCCACCAGCTTGCGGTGGCTACGGGCCCTGCTCGACCACGGCATCGAGGTCCACGGTCAGGTGGTGGTGTGCCCAGGGGTCAACGACGGGCTCATCCTCGACGACACCCTCGCCGGCGTGCTCGACCGCTACCCGGAGCTCGCCAGCGTGGCCTGCGTGCCGCTCGGGGTGAGCAAGTACAACGTGGAGGGCGCCATGCGCCCCCATACTGGCGCCGAAGCCCGCCACGTGGTCGACCTGGTGGAGGACTGGCAGGCGACCTTCGTGGCCGCCCTGGGCCGGCACCTGGTCTACGCCTCCGACGAGTACTACCTGCTGGCCGGCCGGTCTTTCCCCGAATTGTCGACCTACGGCGGCATCGCCCAGCACGACAACGGCGTCGGCATGGCCCGTGCGTTCGAGGCTCGCTTCCACGGGCAACACGACGCCCCGGCCGGCGGCCCCGGCGGCTTCTTCCAGTCCGTCGACGGGGCGCCGGCGAGCGGCTACCGGGCGCCGCGGGTCCCCGGCCAGGTGGTGTTGCGGGCCCGCCCGGGTGCCCCGGTCACCGTCCTGACCGGCGCCTACGCGGCCGAGGTACTGCGGCCGCTGGTCGCCACCGTCGACCCGGAGGCCGAGGTGCTGGCCGTGCCCAACGGTTTCTTCGGCGGCAATATCGGGGTGGCCGGCCTGCTGACCGGCGCCGACCTCATTCCGGTGCTCGCCGCGGCGCCCCAACATCGACGCTACCTGTTGCCCGACGTCTGCCTCTCGGGCGGCCGTTTCCTCGACGGCCTGGGGCCGGAAGACCTGCCGAGGCCGGTGGAGGTGGTGCCGGCCGACGGGACGGCCTTGCGGGCGGCGCTGGCCCGCCCCGCCCTGGCCCCCATGGGCGCCCGATGAGAGCGGCGAGTCCGATCAGGGCCGAGGTGGGGCGTCCGGTGGTGGCCGTGGTGGGCCGGCCCAACGTCGGCAAGAGCACCCTGGTCAACCGGATCGTCGGCCGGCGCGAAGCCATCGTGGAGGAGAAGCCGGGCGTGACCCGGGACCGCAAGCTCCTCGACAGCGAATGGGCCGGCCGGGAGTTCACCATTGTGGACACCGGCGGCTGGCTGGCGGCCGGCGACACCCTCGACCGGCAGGTGAGCTCCCAGTCGGAGCGCGCCATTGCCGCAGCCACCGTGGTGCTGCTGGTGGTGGACGCCACGGTGGGGGTCACCGAGGAGGACGCCCGGGTGGCGGCCCTGCTGCGGAAGCTGGGGCGTCCCACCCTCGTCGCGGCCAACAAGGTTGACGGTGACAGCCGCGCCGTCGACGCCTGGGCGTTCTCCCGCCTGGGGCTCGGCGATCCCTTCCCGGTGAGCGCCTTGCACGGGCGGGGCACGGGCGACCTACTGGACGAGGTGGTGGCCCGGCTTCCGGCCGAGCCGGCGGACGAGGGCGGCGCCGACGGGACCGCCGACGAAAACGGTGAGGTGCGGGTGCCGTCGGTCGCCATTGTCGGCCAGCCCAATGTCGGCAAGTCCACCCTGTTCAACCGGCTCATCGGCGACGAGCGCTCCGTGGTGCACGACCTGCCCGGGACGACCCGGGATAGCATCGACACCCTGGTGTCGACGCCGGATGGGGACGTCCGCTTCATCGACACGGCCGGGATGCGCCGGCGGGCCCGGGAGGCCGAGGGAGCCGAGTACTACTCGCTGGTGCGGGCCCTGCAGGCGCTGGACCGGGCCCATGCCGCTCTGCTGGTCATCGACGCCACGGCCGGGATCACTCGCCAGGACCAGCGTCTGGCCGAACGGGTGGACGCCGCCGGCAACCCGGTTGTCCTCGTCCTCAACAAGTGGGAGCTCCTCGACGCCGAGCAACGCCGCCAGGTCGTCGAAGATCTGGAGGACCGCCTGGGCTTCCTGGCCTACGCTCCGGTGCTCAAGGTGAGCGCCCGGACCGGCCTGGGGGTGCACAAGCTCTATCCCGCGTTGCAGGCGTCATTGTCGGCGTCGCAGCGGCGGGTGGCGACCGGCGAGCTCAACCGGGTCCTCGCCGAGGCCCAAGCCTCCCATCGGTCGCCGGGCGGGCGCATCCTGTACGCCACCCAGGGGGCCACCGACCCCCCGACGTTTACCCTTTTCGCCACCAAAACCGTGCCGGCGCCGTACCTGCGCTACCTGGAGCGCCGCATCCGGGAGCATTTCGGCTTCGGGCCGACCCCGGTGGTGTTTCGGGTCCGGCGCCGATCCAGCTGAGTGGCCGATCCAGCTGAGTGACAGGCCCGCTACGCGCCCGCGGCGGGGCGGCGTCACGGATTACCAGGTCGCGGTCGAGTAGCGTTTGATCCATGTTCACCCAGCCGTGGCTGGCGGCCGCGGCGGTGTTCTGTGCGATCGCGGCCGCTCTGTGGGGGAGGGCAGCGTCCCGCCTGGCCCGGGCGGCCCGGCGCATCGAGGCCGAAACCGCCTCGTCGTCGCACGGCCGGGACGCCACCGAGCTGGCCCGGGCCGCCTTCGACAAGGATCTGCACACCGCGCTGCTCTACGCCGTCCTCACCGTCGGCCTGGCGGTGGCGTCGCTGTCCAAGTCGGCGTGGTACCAGCTTCCTCTGCTCGCCGTGAGCATCCCGGTGGTGGTGTCGATCCGCTATGCCTCGCGGTTCTTCGACGAGGCCCGCCTGGCCGAGAACCGGGCCATGCTCGAGCGGCGGGCCGAGGAGGTGCTGGCCCAGGAGGAGCTGGCACCCCGGCGCTGGGCGGACCGCCTGGCCCCCGAGGACCTGCCGCACATCGAGGGGTTCGAGCTGGGTCGGGTGTACGAGCCCGGCACGGGCATGATGGCGGGCGACTTCTACGACGTATTCGTCACCGCCAACAACCGCATCGCCGTCGTCATCGGCGACGTGGCCGGGCACGGCATCGAACCGTCCATCACCGCCTTCCAGGTCAAATACCTGCTGCGGACGTTCCTGCGGACCTATCGAGACCCGGCCCAGGCGCTCGAGGAGCTCAACCAGGTGCTGTCCACCACGGGCCGCCCCGAGGACCTGGTGTCGGTGTGCGTGGTGGTGTTCGACACCGAGGCCGGCACCCTGCGGCACGCCTCGGCGGGCCATCCAGCCGCCTGGCTCTGGCAGGACTCCGAGATGCGGGCCCTGCGCTCGACCGGCCCGCTGCTGACCCTGGATCCGGCCGCGGTCTACTACTCGCGGGAGATGCCGCTCACCGCCGGCGACGTGCTGCTGCTGTACACCGACGGCCTGGCCGAAGCCCGCTCCGGCGGGCAGATCTTCGGCGAAGAGCGCATCGCCGGCATCATCCGTCGCGATCCCGGCCAGGATGCCACCATCATGTGCAAGACGCTGCTGGAAGCGGCGAGGGACTTCGCGTCGGAGCCGCTGAGCGACGACGTGGCCATCCTGGCCGTCCGCCGAGTCTGAGGCGGACCCGGCTGTGCCCTGGTGCGACGACTGCAGCAAGTTCTGGAACCCGGCGAGCATGGCGCCGGGTGGGGCCTGCCCCACTTGCGGCAAGGTGCTGCCCGCGCCCCGCAAGGGGGTGCCGTGGCACTTCAAGGTGATGCTGGTGGCCCTGGCCGGCTACATGGTGTACCGGGTCTACTGGCTCGCCGAATGGCTGCCGAAGCACCTCTGAGCGCAGGCCGACTGCGCCTGCTGGACCGCGCAGCCGCGCCAGCCTCGTACTAGGGTTAGGGGCCCACCGGGCGGTGGCGCAGTTTGGTAGCGCACCAGACTGGGGGTCTGGGGGTCGCGGGTTCAAGTCCCGCCCGCCCGACAGCGACGGCCCCGGGCTTCCCCGGGGCCTCGCCAGGGCCCGGTGAGGCCGCCTACCAGCTGGGGGTGTAGCCGCCGCGACCCATGGCGGCACTGGTCTCGTAGTCGATGTCCTCGTCGACGCCGCCCAGAACCTCGGTGACCCAGTCCAGGCGCTCCTTGAGGATCCGCTCCACCCCGGCCTGCAAGGTGGTGCTGCTGATGGCGCACGAGCTGCACGAGCCTTGGAGCTGGACCTCCACCACGCCCGACACAGTGTCGGCGCTGACCAGCACCAGGTCCCCGCCGTCGGCTTGCACCGCCGGCCGAACCATGTCGATCAACTCGTTGAGGTCGGCCAGTCGTCGGGCCCGGTCGTCATCGCTCAGCACGTCGCTATCGGTCACCATCATGTACCTCCGCCCCCCATTCTGCCAGGTTGCGCCCGCCAAACGGCTGTTCCTGGCCCGCTACCCTGCCGCGGATGACCTCGAGCGGTCCGGCCGACCCCGGCCCGGCGCCGGCGCCGCGACCGCGGCGCGGCTACTTCCTGCCGGGTACCATCGCCCTGGTCGTCCTGGTGGCCATCGGGGTGGCCGTGGGCGCCGGCGACCTCGATCACAGCCGGCCCCACACCCTGCACGGCACCGACGTGGCCCAGGAGCTGGCGCTGGGCATCCAGGCCCAGCAGGGCTCGCACGCGTTGCCGGACGTGCGCTGCCCCGCCGCCGAACCGGTCCACGACGGCTGGCAGTTCACCTGCCAGCTCGTCGGGACTGGGCCCAATCGTGCCGTT
>DASXZS010000031.1:0-2943 GCA_036501785.1 Acidimicrobiales bacterium
GACGAGCACGGCCGGGTGGTCAGGGGCGACAAGCACGTCGGCAACTGGACGGAGGACTGGACATTCCAGCGGTCGGCCACGGCGACCACCCCGGCCGGCGGCGGCACCCTGTCCGCCAAGTGCCCCAACTGCGGCGCCCCCCTCGATCTCGACCTGGCCGGGACGTGCAAGTACTGCAAGGCCCCCGTGAGCTCAGGGGCCTATGACTGGGTCCTGGCCCGCATCGCCCAGGTGGGGGTCGTGCCCTCCTAGGGCTTCGTCGCCGGCTTGTTCGCCGGCGATGACTTGGCCGCCGATGACTTGCCCGGCAGGGTCGCCAGCGTCGGCCCCTTGGCCGCGGGCGCAGTGGGGGCAAGCAATCCGGCCGCCACCAGCCGCTGCGGTATTACCCAGGTGAGCATCTGGTGGTAGATGGTCATGATGGAGATCCCGTACGCCAGGCTCGACGCCCACTTGCCGGCCAGCGCCATCCAGGTGGGACAGCAGCCGCCGACACCGACCGGACCGATCAGGGGGGTCGGTACGGGTGTCGGGGAGGCGTACGCATCCAGCAGCTCCAGCTGGGCCGTGACCCCAGTGCGGGCGTCGGCAAAGGACCAGCCGTGGGCGCAACTGTCGCAGGCGCCGATGCCGGCGAAGTTGTTGTCTTTGGGGGTCAGCTGCCCGCCGGCTGGGAAGGAGAAGAACCCGGTCTCGATGATCGACTGGGCGAAGGCCAGGTCGTCCCGCACCCCGGTCAGCTGGCCGGCGTTGCCGTAGTCCTGGGCCAGCTCGGCCATGGGCACGGTGATGTTGGCCTTCTTCCCGGTGCTGGCGAACCACAGGGCCAGTTCGGCGCCGCTGAGCACCGGCGGGCCGAGGATGGTTGGCGAGGTGGCCCCGGGCACGGTGCTGGCGGCGGCGACGGAGCCGGCGCTTCCCGCCTGGGTGGTAGTGGTCGGGGCTGTGGCGGCGAGGGCCGACAGGCCGGAGGCGGCGGACGGGGAGGCGGGGGAGGCCGGGTTGGTCGGGTTGATCGGGCTTCCGCCGATGCTGGCGGTCACGGACTGGTCGCCCGGCAGGTTGAGAAGGTTGAGGGAGGCGGCCACGCCGGGAGTGGTGGCGGCCCGGGTTACCAGGGCCAGCGTCTGCTGTCTGGCCGCTAGCGCGGACTGGGCGCTGGCCAACTGGGTCTGGGCCTGGCCCACGCCACCGCCCGCCGCAGCCGTGGTGCGCTCGGCGGCCAGCAAGACCTTGTGGGTGTCGGCGACGCTCTTGCGGACCCGCTGAGCCACCAGGCGGAGCATCTCCTGGGCGTCAACAGCCGCCGACCCCGTCAGCCCCCCCGGGGTGCTGACCGTACCGGTGCTCGGGCCTTGGCCACCCGCTGGGGATCCGGCCGCGGGCGTGAGGTAGCCGAGACCCATGTAGGCGGCGATCGCCAAGCCGCGCAACCGGGCCGCGGCCTGCTCGACCTGGGCCTGGGCCCCTCGTTGGGCCGCCCGGTCCCGGCCCTGGGTGGCCATGGCTGCCTGTAGGGCTGCGGCGGCCACGGTTACCCCTTGCTGGGTGGAGGCCACGGCCACCTTGGCCTGGGCGTACTCGGTGATGGCGGTCAGTTGCGACAGGTCCGATTGCACGGCGGTCAGGATCACGGAGGGATCGGGCTGCAGCCGGGGCGGCGGCGCGCCGGGCGGGACAGCGGTGCTCGGTGGGGCTCCGACCGGCACCGAAGGCACCCCGGTGGCCGGGCTGCCGGGGATGGTGGTCGTGGTGGTCGTTCGGGGCTTGGTGGTGGTCGTCGGGTGGGGCGCAGTGGTGGCCGGCGTCGTGGGCGAAGTGGTGGCGGGCGCGGTGGTCGTGGTCGGGCAGGGGGGCAGGAGGCAGGGTGCACTCGTGGACGCCGCTGCCGGCGGGGACGCCAGCGCGCCTGGTGCGGTCAACATGGCGACGACCACGCCCGCCGCGCCCGCGACGGCCGCCGCTCGCCTCGCGGAGCGGAGGATCAACTTCAACCTTTTTGGCATTCGACGCGGCGGGCGGAACGCCTGCCCCCGGTGACGAAAGGCTATCAGGGTCAGTTCCCCGGCGGGGAGCGGGTGCGGACGGGACGGGAGCGGAGAGTGAGCGACCGGCCGCTCAGAGGTGCAGGCCGCACTCTGTCTTGTCGGACCCCACCCAGCGGCCCGAGCGGGGATCCTCGCCCGGCGTCACCGGTTGGGTGCACGGTCGGCACCCGATGGACGGGTACCCCTGGGCCAGCAGCGGGTTCAGCGGGACGTCGTGGTCGGCCACGTAGCCCTGGACGTCCAAGTCCGACCAGGTGGCGATGGGGTTGACCTTGACCAGGCCGCGCAGGTCTCGGGCCACGATCGGGGCGTTGGCGCGCGAGGGCGCTTCGGCCCGGCGTAGCCCGCTCATCCAGGCCAGCTTGCCGACCAGGGCCCGGTCGAGTTGTTCGACCTTCGCTGTCGAGCAGCAGTTGGCGGGGTCGGCCTTCCACAGTTCGACGGGCTGGGGTGGCACGGTCAGAACTCGAAGGTTGAGGCCATAGTGGCGCCGGACCACTTCGACGGTGTCGAGGGTCTCCGGGAAGTGGTAGCGGGTGTCGATGAACACCACTTCGATTGATGGCTCCACCCTGACGGCCAGGTCGATGAGCACGGCATCAGTCATCGACGCCGAGAGGCACATGAAGGGGTGAAACTGCTCGACCGCCCATTCGATGACGGCCCGGGCCGGGGCGCGCTCGAAGCTGCGGTTGAGCCCGGCCAGTTCGGCGTCGCTGAATTCCGGGGCGTGCAGGTGGGTGCCGGAGTTGAGCAGGGTGGTCATGGGTGTGTTCGGGGGTCGCTCGGCGCTAACTCGCCGCGCACTCGCCCTCGCCGACATCGGCCACGTAGGGGCCGGTCTCGTCGAAGTCGATGTAGTACTCGGGACGTTCCTCAGGATCGGGCCAGAAAT
>DASXZS010000032.1:0-1605 GCA_036501785.1 Acidimicrobiales bacterium
CTGGCCTGGTGAAAGGGCCAGCCGGGTCGCGCCGCTCGTCCCGCCGGCAGCCCCTGGCCCGGGTGTGCCTACCCGCTCGTCCTGACCTCACGGTCACTGGACGCCGGTAGCGTGCTGATCGTGCAGGATCAGGACGTGACCCGAGCTGAGCGCTGGGCGGCCACCATGGCCGGCCAGCGACTCGCTCCCGGCGTCCGTCAGGCCCACGCCGGCGGCGAGACCGTCGCAGTCGGTTCTTTCGTCGTGTTGGACCGTGAGGCTCGCGAAGCCGCCGAGCATGCCGCCCTGGCCTCCGGCGCCACGCGCGCCTCGGGCGCCGGCCAACGGGCCCGACCAGAGGCGGCGGACCCCTGGCGAACCTGTTTCGAACGGGACCGTGACCGCATCCTCCATTCGACCGCGTTCCGGCGGCTCGCCGGCAAGACGCAGGTGTTCATCTTCCCCGCCGACCACCAGCGCACCCGGCTCACCCACGCCCTCGAAGTGGCCCAGGTGGCCACGGCTATCGCCCGGGCCTGCCGGCTCAACGGGGCCCTCGTCGAGGCCATCGCCCTCGGTCATGACTGCGGCCACGGGCCGGGCGGCCACGCATCCGAGGACGCCCTCGGGATGTTCGTGCCCGGATTCGACCACGCGGTGTGGGGTGCTGACGTGACGGCGGCGCCGCTCAACCTGTGCCGGGAGACGGTTGACGGCATTCGCAACCACTCCTGGTCGCGCCCCTCCCCCGCCACCCCCGAAGGCCAAGTGGTGGGGCTCGCCGACCGGGTGGCGTACTGCGCCCACGACCTGGAGGACGCCGTCCACGCCGGGGTGGTCCGCCCGGGCGACGTACCGGTCGAGATATCCGGCTGGTGCGGGCCCACCCGTTCGACCCAGCTCCGGGCATTCATCACCGACGTCGTCGAGACCACTGCCGCCACGGGGCGGGTGTCACTGTCGGAGGGCGCGGCCGAGGCCCTGGCGTCGTTGCGGCGGTTCAACCACGAGCGCATCTACCTCCGGCCGGAATCGCGCACCCAAGCCCAAGCGGTGATCAGCATGCTGCGTGCCCTGGTCGAGCACTACGTGGCGCATCCCGACGCCCCGTCCGACGACCCCCTGCAGGCCGCCGTCGCCTACGTCGACGGGATGACCGACCGGTTCGCCTGCGCCCAAGCGGTCGCGCTGCTCGACTGGCCCGCCGACCGCCTGCCTCGGGGCCTGGATCTGAGCTGACCCAGCCGGGCGACATCGGTCAATAGGATCGGCGCTCGATTGAGCTCCGGCGACTGGAGGGTTCGGCATGGGACTGGTTCGCAAGGCGACTGCGCGCGAGTTGGTCGATTGGGCCCAGCAGCGGAAGATCCCGCCGGAGGTGTGGGACAACCTGCCACCCGGCGTCCTGGCGGACCTGCCCGCCGACCTGCTGGCCCAACTGCCGGACGCAGCCCGCTCCCGCGCCGGGCGCGACCTGTCGGAAGCGCCGGCCCCGCGGACCCACCTGCCGAAGCACTTCCTTCCTATGGCGGGCAGCGGGCCGGAGGAGGCCTACGACCTGATCTCCAGCGACTTGTTGCTCGATGGCAGCGCCCGACTCAACCTGGCCACGTTCGTCACCACGTC
>DASXZS010000033.1:0-3097 GCA_036501785.1 Acidimicrobiales bacterium
ACACCAGCGCGGGCCGGATCCCAACCGACAAGGGCTACCGCTTCTTCGTGGACTCCCTGACCGAGCCGGGCCGGTTGGCGCCGGCTCAGACGCAGCAGATCCGGACCTTTTTCGCCACCGCCCACGGCGAGCTGGAGCGGATGCTGGCCGACACCAGCCGCTTCCTCTCCGGGCTGACCGACTACGCCGGCGTGGTGGTGCGCCAGGGGGCCGACCCGGCTCGGATCCGGTCGGTGCAGGTCGTCAGCCTGGCCCCCAAGGTGGCGGTGCTGGTGGCGGTCCTCGGCAGCGGCGCTATCGACAAGCACACCCTGGAGCTGCCCGACGAGCCCAGCGAGGCCCAGGTGGCCGCGGCGTCCGCCCATCTGGCCACCCACCTGACCGGCGAGGCCGTCGGCACCTTGGTGGTGCTGCCGCGGACCGACGATCCGGTGGTGGACCGCATCGTCCATCTGGGCACTACCGCCCTGTTCCACGGCGGCAGCCCACTCGACCAGAACCCCCAGGTCTTCGTCGGGGGGGCGGCCCGCATGGCCGCGGCCTTCGACGCGGTCAGCACCATCCGCCAGGTCCTCGACATCCTCGAGCAGCAGTTCGTGCTGGTGACGCTGATCCGGGACGTCCTCGATCGGGGCCTGTCCGTGTCGATCGGGGCCGAGCACGGCGTGCTGCCCCTTTCCGACTGCTCCATCGTCATCGCCCCCTACGAGATCGAGGGGGAGCGGGCGGGGACGGTCGGCATCCTCGGGCCGACGCGCATGCATTACGAGCAGGCCCTCGCGGCGGTGGCGGTCGTCAGTCGACGATTGGGCCAAGCGCTGAGCGAGGGAAGCGAGCGAGGGTAGGGTCGGGTGACCGTGGCCGACACTGACGATTTCTACGAGCTGCTTGGTGTGTCGCGTCACGCCACCGAGGATGAGATCAAGCGTGCCTACCTCCGCTTGGCCCGCGAGTTGCACCCCGATACCAACCCGGACCACGGGGCCGAGGAGCAGTTCAAGCGCATCAACCTGGCCTACGAGACCCTGCGCGACCCCGAGCGGCGCCGGCAGTACGACATGTTTGGGGCGGCCGGGGTACGGGGTTCCGGCGGGGCCGGCTCCGGGGCGTCGGGCGCGGGTGATCCCTTCGCCGGGTTCGGGGGCGGCGGTCTCGGGGACCTCTTCGACGCCTTCTTCGGCGGCAGCGGTGGTGGCGGTGCGGGCGGCATGGGCGGGCGGATGACCCGGAGCGGGCCGCGCCAGGGCGAGGACGCCGAGGCGGTCCTCACCCTGGAGTTCGCCGAGGCGGTGTTCGGGGCCCAGCGCGAGCTGACCGTGAAGCTGCCGCAGACCTGTGCCACCTGCTCGGGCACTGGGGCCCGACCGGGCACGACCCCCATTACCTGCAGCGTGTGCCACGGCGCCGGCGAGGTGCGCCGGGTGCGCCAGTCGATCCTGGGCCAGATGGTGACCGCCACCCCGTGCCCCCGCTGCGGCGGGACGGGGGAGGAGATCACCTCACCGTGCCCAGACTGTCGGGGGGAGGGCCGGCGGCGAGAAGAGCGGTCTTTTATGGTCGAGGTGCCGGCCGGGGTGGACGAGGGCTCGACGTTGCGGCTGCCCGGGCGGGGCGCCGGCGGCCTGCGCGGCGGCCCCGCCGGCGACCTGTATGTGCACCTGCGCGTCCGCAGCCATCCCACCCTCACCCGCCGAGGCTCCGACCTGCTGGCGCTAGTGCACGTAGCCATGACCCAGGCGGCCCTCGGGGTCACCTTCCCGTTCGAGACCCTGGACGGGCAGGAGGACCTCGCCGTGCCCGGTGGGACCCAGAGCGGCCGCGAGTTCCGCCTGCGAGGGCGGGGCGTGCCCCACCTGCAGAGCCGGGGCCGCGGCGACCTGATCGTCACCGTGGTCGTCGACATCCCCACCGACCTCACCAAGGAGCAGGAGGAGCTGCTGCGACAGCTGGCCCTCTTGCGAGGGGAGGACGTCACGGCTGCCGACCCGGGCTTGATGTCGAAGCTGCGCAGCGCGTTCAAGTAGCGGCCGCCTGGAGCCGGCGGCGGCTGGGCGCGCCACTGGCGGTCGCTCGGAGTGCCCTTCGTCGATTTTGTGCGATTCATCGCGTATTACGCGACCTTTCGCGCAAAATCCGTGCGTCACGCGCCGGCGGGCAACCGTTGGGCGCCCGGCGTAGCCCGGAATGTGGTCGATTTGTCGCGTACTGAGCGGTGTTGGTGCACGCAATCGGAGGCGGCGCCGGCGGCTCCGGGTGGGGCGTGGATACGGTGATAGTTCGTGTCAGACCTCACGCCGTCGACTGCGCGCGAGCCGGCAGCCGACGCGGCCCGCCGGGCGGCCGCCCATGTGATCGTGGCGGATCTCGACCACCCCGAGCTGGACCCCGAGGATCGCCACCACCTCGAGGGGGTGTTGCGGGTACGACCCGGCGAAGCGGTCAGCCTGACCGACGGGCGGGGCGGCTGGCGCCTAGGCCGACTCGAGCGGACCGGCGAGCTGCTCACGGAAGGCGATCCGGTCCGCCAGCCCCGGCCCGTGCCGGCGATCACGGTGGGGTTGGCGCTCGTCAAAGGCGACCGTCCCGAGTGGGCCGTGCAGAAACTGACCGAGCTCGGCGTCGACCGCATCGTCCTGCTCCACACGGCGCGCACCGTGGTGCGCTGGGACGCACGACGGGTGGACCGCCATATCGATCGCCTGCAGACTGTCGCCCGGCAGGCGGTGATGCAGAGCCGGGGCTGGTGGGTTCCCGAGGTGGTAGGGGTCGAGCCGGTCGACGCCCTGATCAGCGGGACGGGAGTCGCCATTGCCGCCCCGGGGGGCGACCCGCCCAGCCTGGAGTTCCCGACGGTGCTGGTCGGACCCGAAGGGGGTTGGAGTCCAGCCGAGGAGCAGTCCGCGCCAGCGGCCGTCGCCCTGGGGTCGGGCATCTTGCGCACCGAGACGGCGGCGGTGGCCGCCGGCGTCCTCCTCGCCGCGCTCCGGGCCGGCTTGGCCCAGCAGGCCCCATAGCCTCGATGCGCGAAGGTGGAGATGTGGCGCCGTTCGGGGTGTACGTGCACGTGCCGTTCTGCGTCCGCCGGTGCGACTACTGC
>DASXZS010000034.1:0-16408 GCA_036501785.1 Acidimicrobiales bacterium
AGCTCCTGGATGTCCAGCAGGCGGCAGGGCACCCGGTTGATGGCGTACTCCGACTCGCCGGTACGGAACAGCGTACGGGTGATGGTGACCTCGGAGAAGTCGATCGGCAGCAAGCCGGCACCGTTGTCGATGGTGAGGGACACCTCGGCCCGCCCCAGGGCGGCGCGCTTGGGGGTGCCCGCGAAGATGACGTCCTCCATCTTGGCGGAGCGCACGGTGCTCGGGCCCTGGGCACCGAGCACCCAGGCCACGGCGTCCACCACATTGGACTTGCCGCTGCCATTGGGGCCGACCACGACCGTCACCCCGGGCTCGAACTCCAGGGTGGTCGTCTCCGCGAACGATTTGAAACCCTTGAGGGTCAGCGACTTCAGGAACACGCGAGGATCAACCTAGTGGGGCCGGGACGGCCGATTGGTGATCCTCGGAGCCGTTCTGGCCGCTTCAAATTTGGCACTGGGCACAGAAAAAACTGCTGCGTCCGTTGGCCTTGACCCGCACGATGGTGCTGCGGCAACGCGGGCAGGCCTCGCCTTCGCGGTCGTACACGTTGTGCAGGCGCTGAAACTCCCCCACATCCCCGAAAAGGTCACGGTACTGCTCGTCGGCCAGCGAGGAACCCCGGTGTTTTATGGCTTCCTGCAGGGTCTCCACGACCGAGCGGTAGAGGCGACGGATCTCCTGGGCGGTAAGGGCATCGGAAGGGCGGTCGTGACGCAACCCGGCCGCGAACAGGATCTCGTCGGCGTAGATGTTGCCGATGCCGGCGACGAAGCGCTGGTCCATCAAGACCGGCTTCAGCTTGCCCTTGCGCGCCGCCAGCAACTCCCCGAAGCGGGTCCAGGCCATTTGCTCGTCGATGGGGTCGAAACCGAGGTGGGCGAGCTCCGGAACCTCCTCCTCGAAGCGGTCGGGTGTGGTGACGAACATTTCGCCGAACGTCCGCGGGTCGACGAACCGCAGCTGCGGCGCCCCCACGAACGTCAAGACCACGTGGGTGTGCTTTCCGGTCGGTTCCTTTGGGGTGGCGCGCAGCAGCTGACCACTCATCCCGAGGTGAGCGACGAGCACGTCTCCGCTGTCGAGCTTGAGGAGCAGGTACTTGCCGCGCCGACGGGCCGCGACGAGCGTGCGACCCTCGGTCCGGGCCACGAATTCATTGGTGGTCCCATGTCGACGCACCGAGCGGGCTCCGGTGACGTCAACCTTCTTTATCCGCTTGTTGACGAACTCTTTTTCGATGTCCCGCCGGATGGTCTCGACCTCGGGCAGCTCCGGCATGTCATGACCTCGGGTCGAGCGGCGCCGGCGGCGGGCCGTTCAGATCACCGAGCAGGTTCTCCCAGGCCTGGCGGGCCGCGGCCTGCTCGGCCTGTTTCTTCGACCGGCCCCGTCCGGTCCCCTGCGGGCGGCCCCGCACGTGCACCACGGCCGAGAACTCTTTGGCGTGGTCGGGGCCCTCGTCATCGACGACGTACACCGGCAGCTGGTCGAAGGTGCGGGCGCACAGTTCCTGCAGTCGGGTCTTGTAATCCTGACCCCCCGGTCCGGCGGCGGCGGCCTCGATTCGGTCGCCGAGCAGCCGCATCACCATGGTCTCCGAGCCGGACCACCCCTGGTCCAGGTACACCGCGCCGATCAGCGCCTCCATGGCGTCGGCGAGGATCGACGGCTTGTGCCGGCCCCCCGACTGGTCCTCACCCTTGCCCAGGAGGAGGGCCTCGCCTATGTCGAGGTCGGCGGCCAGCTCCGCCAGGGCCGCGGAGTTGACGACCGACGCCCGCACCTTGGCCAGCTCCCCCTCGGGCATGTCCGGATAGGTCCGATACAGGTAGTCCGTCACGATCAAGCCGAGCACCGCGTCCCCGAGGAACTCCAAGCGCTCGTTCGACCCCATCCCGGGGTTCTCGGCGCACCACGACCGGTGGGCCAACGACCGGATCAACAGATCGGCGTTGGCGACGGTCCAGCCGAGACGGGCGGCGAGCTCGTCGCGGGATGCGGATTGGTCGGGTGCGGGGCCGTTGGGCACGGCTAAAAGTCCTCGCCGTTCGAATGTTCAGTCGTTGTCCGGTGGGCAGTGGCTCACGAAGCGTCGAGCTTCGCCATGACGTAGTCAACCGCGTCCCGCACCGTCTTGAGGTCCTCGAGATCCTCGTCGTCGATCCGGAAACCGACTGTCCGCTCCGCCAGCTCCTCTTCGAGCGCCTCGACCAGCTCGATGAGGGCCAGGGAGTCGGCGCCGAGGTCGTCGCCAAACGACGCACCCTCGGCGATGGTGTCCGCGTTGATCTCCAGGATGTCGGCGAGGCAGCCTCTGATGAGCTCGAGCACCTCCTGGCGGCTGAGCGGGCTGCGTTCGACGTGAGTCTCGGCGGGCAACGTGGTCTCCTCGGATCGCAGGAGCGGATGGTATCGCTGTCTGCTGGTGTGGGTGCCAGGACCACCAGGTGAAACTGGTCGGCCGCCTAGACTAGCAAGCTCGCTGTCCGACTACCCAGGGTGGCGATTGGGCAGGGAGCTTCACTCAGGGTGCCGGCGTGGCACCGATGGCAGCTCGGAGCTGGTCGACGAGACCCTCGGTGACCGCGTGGTGGGCCACCCCGACCGCGTTGACGATCGCCCGCGCGGACGATGACCCGTGGCTGATGATGCAGACGCCGTCGACGCCCAGCAGCATGGCCCCTCCGTAGGTGTCGGGATCGAGCTCGGACGCCAGCGGCATGAGGGCAGCCAGGAAAGCCGCGGTCGCCGGGTCGCTGTGATCTGCCGGCAAGGCGCTCAGCACCGTCTTGAAGGCGAACCTCATCGAGCCCTCCAGCGTCTTCAGCACCACGTTGCCGGTAAAGCCATCGGTGACCACCACGTCCACCGCATCCGACATCACGTCGCGGCCTTCGACGTTGCCGATGAACCGGACTCCCGGACCGGCATCACCGGCTTCCAACAGGGCAAACGTCTCCTTGACCAGCGGGCTGCCCTTGCCGGGCTCCTCCCCTATGGACAGGAGCCCGACCCGCGGATCGGCGATGCCGAACCGCTGCTTGGCGAAAGCCGAGCCCATCTGGGCGAACTGCACCAGCCAGGCCGCGCTGCACTCGGCGTTGGCACCGGCGTCCAGCAACACGGTCGGGGTGGAGCCGGGCACCGGAATCGCGGTGGCGATGGCCGGCCGGGCCACGCCGCGCAGCCGGCCCATCCGGAACAAGGCGCTGCCCATGGCGGCCCCGGTGTTGCCAGCGCTGACCATGGCCGACGCCCAACCGTCGCGAACAGCTTCGGCGGCCCGGATCAGCGAAGAGTCCTTCTTGGTCCGGACCGAGCGCGCCGGGTCCTCGTGCATCTCGATGGTTTCGCGGGCCGCCAGGACCGCCAGCCCGCCGGTGTCGCCCAGCCGGTCCGGGTCCCCAACCAGCAGGACCGGCAGCCCGGCTTCGGCTGCCTGGATGGCGCCTGCGACGATCTCGGCCGGCGCTCGGTCGCCGCCCATGGCGTCGACCGCGACGGGCAGGTTGGCGGCTGCGTCGGGGCTGGCCGCGTAGCGGGATGCAACTACCGGCGCCGGCCGAGCGCCAGGCGCATCAGCCAACGTCGAGGGCTTGGCGGCCCTTGTACCACCCGCACGTCGGGCAGACCACGTGCGGCAACTTGGCGTTGTGGCACTGCGGGCACAGGCTGCGCGCCGGCGTCTCCAGCGTCCAGGCGCTGGCCCGGCGGCTGCGGCTCTTGGCCTTGGAGGTCTTCTTCTTGGGGACGGCCATGTCGACGGGCGCGCTTTCTGTCGGATGCGTTCAGGCGGATGCATTCGGCCGGCGGGGAACGGCTGGCTGGATTGGGGCTAGGGACCCGACGCCCTATCCGGCCCCGCAGGGCGCCGCCAGTGTAGAGGATCGGGACCCGGGCCGGCGCCGGCGCGGGCGCAGGCGCACCCGCAGCTCCTCTCCTCGAGCGGATTCTCGACGAGGGCAGCGTCAACCGGCTGTGGACGATCGATGACCTCATCGCCTGTGCGGCGCGGTTCGAATGGCAGGGCCGGTCGGGCCGGGCCGCGCTGACGAAGTTGCTCGAGGCGCGGGTCGGCGAACCGAGCGTGGAGAGTCCCCTCGAGCTGCGCATGATCCGAGTGCTTGCACCCTTCGCTCCATTCGAGACCCAGCACCAGCTCCTCCTCGACGGCGAGGTGGTCATTCTCGACATCGCCTGGCCGGCGTGGCGAGTCGGTGTGGAGGTCGACGGGTGGTGGGTCCGCAACCGGTCGCAATCCAAGTTCGACCGCGGCCAGCATCGGACCAACCTGCTGCACGCCCATCACTGGCGGGTCGCCCACCTGACCTCGACCATGACCGACGCGACCATCCTCACTGATGTCGGTCGCTTGCTGCCGGCAAGCGTGGCCGCCAGGGCCGGCGTCAGCCGATCCCATGGTGTGGGGCGGCGCCCGGTCAGCGGCCGGCGCCGCAGGTCCGAAAAGGGACACACTTCGCCGCCCGGGCCGGGGCCGGGGCCGGGGCGTGTCCGCTCGGGTACCAAAATCGGCAGCAGAAGGGACAAGCTTCGGCTCGCCGGCGTGACTCCCCGCCGGCCCTACCCCAGCCCCGGTTCGCCTTCGGGCGAGCGAAGGACGTCGAGCGCCCCCCAACGGGGGTCGCCGGCCGCGGCCTGGCACCCGCACGGATCGACGTTGCGGTCCGCGCCGCAGGCGGGGCACAGCCCGAGGCAATCGTCGCGGCAGAGGGGAGCGAGGGGGAGCGCGAGCAGGAGGGCGTCACGCACCAGGGGGCGGAGGTCCAGCTGATCACCGTCGAGGGGGTAAGTGTCCTCGTCCGGGTCGGCAGCCTCGTCGGCCGTGCGGGTCCGGTACAGCTCGCGGACCTCGCAGTGCAGCTCGCTGCCGAGGGGACGCAGGCAGCGCCGGCACTCCCCCTCCCACGGGGCGTGGATCCGGGCGACGACCTCGATGCCGCCATCGACGGCGTCCAAGATGGCGTCCGCGGTCGCCTCGGCGCTGGCCGGCACCACGCTGCCCGCCACCGACAGCTCCCCGATCCGTCCCGTCCGGCACTCCTGCCGGCGGGCCCCCGGCTGGCGGCGCAGCGTCAGCACCGGGATCAGCCACGGGTCGGCGGTCACGGCCGCGCCGACCCCCCGGGTACCCCGACCAGTCCGCCCACTAGGACCGGTCCTGGTCGAAGAAGGCGTCCTCCCCGCTCAGGGTGTCGTCCAGGTCGATGCCGGCGATCCCGGTGTCGGGGCCGTCCAACAAGGGTTGGGGGGTGATGGAGAGCTTCTCCCGGCCCGCGGCGACGGTCTTGATGGTCCGGTCGAGGACCACCTCGAAGGCGGCGAGCTTCTGATCGCAGTAGTCCTCGGCCTCGAGCCGCAGCCGGCGAGCCTCGTCCCGGCCTTCCTCGACCAGCCGGCGGGACGTGGCCTGGGCCTCACGCACGATCTCGGTGCGCTGCACCATCCGCTCCACCTGCAACCGGGCCGTCGCCAGGATGTCCTCGCCCTCGCGCTGCATCTTGGCGAGGAACTCCTCCCGCTCCTTGAGCAGCCAGCGGGCTTGCTTGGTCTCCTCCGGGAGCCGGTGGTTCGCCTCGTCGAGTAGTTCGAGGACTTCCTCCTTATTGTCGAGCTTGACGGAGGACGACAGCGGGAGGGCCCGAGTGCCTTCGATGATCTCGATGACGCGGCGGATCAGGGATTCGGTGTCCGGTTCGGACGAATTGCCCTCGAGCAGGCTCATCGGCCCACCTGGCGCCGGCCCGCCTGGCGCCGGACCCCCACGGGCCCGTTCATTGGACGAACTTCTCCTTGAGCTTGACGAGAACCGGCTCGGGCACGGTGGCGCCGATGCGGTCGGCCCCACCGAACTTGGCGAAGTCCCGCACGTACTTGGAGGCAATGAAGGAGTACTCCGACGAGCAGGGAATGAACAGGGTCTCGATGCCGGCCACCCGCCGGTTCATCTGGGCCATCTGGAGCTCAGCTTCAGCGTCCGACGCCACCCGCAGCCCCTTGATGACGACGTCGGCACCGACCTCCCGAGCCAGATCCACCACGAGGGCCGAAAACGACGCCAGCGTCACGTTCGGCAGGTGCGCCACCGAGTCGGCGATCATCTCGGTCCGCTCGTCGAGGGTGAACAGCGGCTCGCCCTTCTGGGTGTTGCGCATGGGCGCCACCACCACGTGGTCGAACAGGTTCGACGCGATCTCCACGATCTCCAGATGGCCGTTGTGGAAGGGATCGAATGATCCCGGGAACAGCGCGGTCCTCAAGTCTCACCTTCTTGACGCAGTAGCGGCTTCGGCCGGGCAGTCGGTTGCGCGACCGTTACCACGGTACCGCCGTAACGCTTCACCTTCACAGTCTCCCACCCGGGGCCCGGTTCCCACTCGGCACCCGTCTCGGCCACCAGAAGACCGGTCCGTCCCTCTAAGGCCGCGAGCAGGGGGCCCCAGCCGTCGAACCGGTACGGCGGATCGGCGAGGGTCAGGTCCACCTGGGGCGCAACCACGGCAAAACGCACCGCGTCGCCGAGCACGACTTCCGCCCGCGAAGACGCCTCCCCCACCACCTCGAGGTTGGCCCGCACCGCCGCCACCGCGGCCCGGTCCTGGTCGACGAACGTCACCCGGGCCGCGCCCCGGGACAGGGCCTCGATCCCCAGCGCCCCGCTGCCAGCGAACAGGTCGAGCACGTCGACCCCCTCGAGAGCGTCCATGCTGGTGAGCATGGAGAACATGGCTTCCCGCACCCGGTCGCTCGTCGGCCTGGTATCCCGACCGGCCGGGGCGCGCAGCGGCCGTCCCCGGGCGGTTCCGGCCACGACGCGCATAGAGCCGACGGTACCGGCATGATCCCCGAGACCATCATCACCTGCATCGACTGCGGGGGTCGGGCCCACCTGCTGACCACCTGGCCGGAGGACGATCCGCCCCAGCCGGGCGACGTCATGAGCTACCGGTGCGAGGACTGCCTGGACCGCTGGGACCTGCTCCTGCCGGAAGTGCCGGAAGTGCCGGATCTCCCGGACGTCAGCTCTTGAACAGGAACTCCCGGTCCTCGTCGTCCACCAGGAAGCGGATCTCCTCCGCCAGGTCGGGCAGACCCACCAGCGCCGGGTCCTGATCGACCAGGTCGAACGCCACCTCGCGGGCGGTGACCACCAGGGCCTTGTCCCTGCGGAGCGACGCCAGCTTGAGATCGGTGGCACCCTTCTGCCGGGTGCCCAGGATGGTGCCCTCCCCGCGTAACTCCAGGTCGACCTCGGCCAACTCGAAGCCGTCGGTGCTGCGCTCCAGGGCCGACAGCCGGTCCTGGGCTTCGGGACTCGAGCCCTCTCCGAGCAGGTAGCACCACGACGGCTGCTCGCCCCGCCCCACCCGGCCCCGCAGCTGGTGGAGCTGGGCGATCCCGAAGCGGTCGGCATCCTCAATGACCATCACGGTGGCATTCGGCACGTCGACACCGACTTCGACGACGGTCGTGGCCACCAGGACGTCCAACCGGCGCCGGCGGAACTCCTCCATGACCGCAGCCTTCTCTGCGGCCGGTAGCTGGCCGTGCAGCAGGCCGAGCCGCAGCCCGGCGAGTTCTGTGGCAGACAAGCGGTCTCGTTCCTCGGCAGCGGAGCGGGCCTGGACCCGCTCCGACTCCTCGATCAACGGACACACCACGAAGGCCTGGCGGCCCGCCGCCACCTCGGCCCGCACCTGCGCCCACGCCTCGCTCTCCTCGAGGGGACCACGGGCCCAACGGGTGGTAACGGGGGTCCGTCCGGGCGGCAGCTCGTCCAGGACGGTGGTGTCCAGGTCGCCGTAGACGGTCATGGCAGCCGTGCGCGGGATCGGGGTGGCGGTCATCACCAGGACGTCCGGCACCACCTCGCCTGGTCCTTTCTCCCGGAGCGCGGCCCGCTGCTCGACGCCGAAGCGGTGCTGCTCGTCGATGACAACCGCGCCCAACGACCGAAAGGACACCGCCTCCGTCAGCAGGGCATGCGTCCCGATGAGCACGTCAACGGTGCCCTCGACCAGCCCGGCGTGGAGCCGGGTCCGTTCCCGGGCGGGGGTGCGGTTGGTGAGCAGCGCCACCCGCAGCGGGCGGTCCGGCAGCAGGGTCCCGTGGCTCGGCAGAGTGAAGCCGGTCAGCAGCTCGCTCACCCCGGCGTAGTGCTGCTCGGCCAGCACCTCGGTGGGGGCCATGAGGGCGCCCTGGTGCCCGCCCTCGACCGCCGTTAGGAGGGCGGCCACCGCCACAACCGTCTTGCCGGAGCCGACGTCGCCCTGGAGGAGCCGGTGCATGGGGTGCGGTCCGGCCATGTCCGAATCGATCTCGGCCACGGCGCGCTCCTGGGCGGCAGTCAAGGTGAAAGGGAGACCGGCCCGGAAACGGGCCACCAGCTCACCTTCGACCTGGTGGCGGATACCGGTCGCTTCCCGTTCGACTGCCCGCTTGCGCATCACCAGGATCAACTGGAGGCGCAGCAGCTCGTCAAAGGCCAACCGCCGGCGCGCCACCTGGCTCGCCCCCATGGAATCCGGGGCGTGGATCTGGTGCATGGCCCAGTCGCGGTCCGGGAGGTCCAGCCGGCTCCGCCAGGGACGTGGGAGCGGGTCCACGAACGTCTGGGCCCGCCGCAGGGCCTCGGCCACCCAGTCGCCGATCTGCCAGCTCATCAGCCCGGCCTTCTCCGACTGGGGGTAGACAGGCACGATGCGCCCCGTCCGGTCCCCGACCAGGTCGACGAGCGGGTTCGTCATCCGGTACCGGCCCCGGAAGCGCTCCACCTTGCCGAAGACCACCACCTGGGTGCCCTCGGGCAGCTGCTTGACCCGCCAGGCCTGGTTGAAAAACGTCACCGACAGGTAGCTCGACCCGTCGAAGAGCACCACTTCGACGAGGGTGCGACCCTGCCGGGTCCGCCGGGCCGTGCTGCGCCGAACCGTCGCCAGCACCATCGCTTCCTGCCCCTCCACCAGGTCGGCGATATCCGCCTGGTTGGTGCGGTCGATGTAACGGCGGGGGTAGTGCGTGAGCAGGTCGAGCACGGAGTCGATCCCGACCGAGTGGAGCGAGTCGAGGTGCTTCGGCCCGACGCGCTTCAGCCGGTCGACGCCGATCTCGGCCAGGCGGGGCAGCGGGGTCGCCGCGGTCACTCGATGGAGAACAGGTAGGGGTACGACGGCTGCCCCCCGTGGTGGACTTCGGCGCTGACATCCGGGTGGCGCTCGTCGATCCACTCGGTGATGCGCCGGGTGTCGGCCGCGCCGGCGCCCTCTCCGGCGATGATGGTCACGATCTCGTGGTGGTCCGCGTCGAGCAGGTGCTCGAGCAACCGGGTGGCGGCGCCGGCGAGGTCGGGCGCCACCACCTCGATGCCCCGGCGGGACAGCCCCAGGTAGTCCCCCTCGGCGATGGGGCCGGCGGCGCAGACACTGGCCCGCACGGCCCGGGTGACCTCGCCGGCGACCACCCGTGCTGCGCTCACCGCCATCAGATCGGCGTTGGCGTCGGCATCGCCCTCCGGGTCGTACTCGAGGAGCGCTGCGAACCCCTCCTGGATCCCGGCGGTGGGGATGACCCGGACCGGCTTGGCGGACTGGAGGGCCGCCTGATCGGCGACGGGGACAATATTCTTGTTGTTGGGGAGGAGGACGACCTGCTCGCCGGGCGCGGCGTCGATGGCGGCCAACAGCTCGGCGGTCGACGGGTTCATCGACTGGCCGCCGCTAACGACGTGGTGCACGCCGAGCGACCGGAAGATGCGGCGGATCCCGTCGCCGGTGCAGACCGCGACCACGGCGCAGCGGACGGGTTCCTGTTCGGGGTCGGCGTCGGCGTCGACCGCCGCCGCGTCCCGCACCCAGCGCTCCTCCTCGACCTGCTCCCACAGGTCCGACACCCGGATCTGGCGGGGTCGGCCGGCCTCGACGGCGGCTTCGATGGCCCCGCCGATGTCGTCGGTGTGGATGTGGCAGTTCCACAGCCCGTTGCCACCGACGACCACGATGGAGTCACCCAGGCCGGCCCACACCTCCCGGAAAGGTGGGATGGACGCGTCGTCGGCCTCCAACAGGTACATGACCTCGTAGCGCAGGCCGTCGGGGTCGCCGCCGGCTGGGTCGTGGGTGCCAGCAGGGTCGTCGGCGCCCCGGGCCACGGGGGCCCGTCGGGAGCCGTCCGGACACTCGGGCAGGGGCCGGCCGTCCGCCACGTGCAAGAGGGCGTCGAGCAGGAGCACGAAGCCGGAGCCGCCGGAGTCCACCACCCCGGCGGCCTTGAGGACCGGGAGGAGGTCGGGGGTGCGGGCCAGGGCCGCCGCCGCGCCCAGCCGGGCGGCCTCGAGGACCTCGACCAGCCCGGCGCTCACCCCTTGCGCCGCAGCCGCGTCCGCGGCGGCCTGGGCCACGGTGAGAATCGTTCCCTCGACGGGCTGCTGGACGGCCTGGTAGGCGCCGGCCGCGGCCCGGGTCAGACCATCGATAAGGACCGCGGCATCAATGCCTTCGGCGTCGCGTGCCGCCTCGGCCAACCCCCGCAGGATCTGCGACAGGATGACGCCCGAGTTGCCCCGCGCCCCCATTAGCGATCCGTAGCTGATGGCCTCCGCCACGGTGCGCATGTCCGCCTCGTCCCGCCCGGCCAGCTCCCGCACCACCGCCTCCAGGGTGAGCGCCATGTTGGTCCCGGTGTCGCCGTCGGGGACCGGGTACACGTTGAGACGGTTGATGGGTTCTTGGTGGGTGCGCAGGACGTCCCGGTAGGCGATGACCGCGGCGACGAGGTCTGCCGCCTTCAGGCGCTCCAGCGTCTGCATGACGGGATGCTAACCTGACCGACCGGCCCGGACGGCCTGGTCCGGCCAGCCTGGGATTCGGCCCAACCGGTCCCGGATGGCGCGGGTTCCCCGACGGCCGACTCCCCGACGAGCGAATGAGGTGTGGTTCCCGAATGGCAGCGGTCTGTGAGGTGTGCGGCAAAGGGCCGTCTTTCGGCATGAGCATCAGCCACTCCCATCGTCGCACCAAGCGCCGGTGGAATCCCAACATCCAGCGGGTACGGGCCATCGTTGACGGCACCCCCAAGCGCGTCCACGTGTGCACCTCCTGCATCCGCGCCGGCAAGATCACCAAAGCCGTCCACTAAGCGCCGGCAGCAGAGGAAGAGCGTCTACTCCGCCGGCGGGGCGAGGAGGCGCAGGACGTCCTCGCGGCGGAAGCGGAGGTGCCCGCCGATGGTGCGCAGGCTGGGGAGCTTGCCGGCCGCGGCCCAGTTGATCACAGTGCGCTCGGTGACATCGAAGATCTCCGCCACTTCCTGGCTGCGCAGCAGATGGTGACGGTCTGACGCCAACGCCCCTAGGCCGCTACCGGCGGCGGCGCCGGTAAGCCGGCCCGGAGCGGGGGCAGGGGGGGCAGCTTCGGCCCCCGCCGGCGCGCTCTGGCGCCACTGGACGAGCTGCTGGCTGAGCTGTCGGGCCAGCGAGGCCAAAGCCCGCTGTTCGCGCTTGGTGATCTGGCGCAGCCACCGGTCCAGCACGGCGACCACCCCGATGACGGACCCGGCGTCGTTACGCAATCCCACGCCGTAGGCCCAGCGCATGGAGTGGGGCGACAACACCAACGAGCTGCGCGGCAGGCGGGTGGCCAAGTCGGCGATCTGCACCGGCTCGGGGGCCGCGGCGAGGATCCCGAAGAGCTGCCCGTCGTTGGAGCCGTCTTTGCTGTCGAAACCGTGCGACAGGGTGCGCCAGGTTCCGTCGGTTTGGGGGACCGAGACCACGGCGACCGGGGTCTGGCAGGCCAAGGCACCCAGCAGCAGCAGGTCGGTGAAGGCCTGCCCCGGTGGCCGGGTGCCGATCGCGAGGCTCGCGGTCTCCGTGGCTGCGCCGGCCAGCAGGCCCGACGGGACGGCACGCACCGGGCGAGCGCCGGCGCGCCGCAGGTGCTCGCGCCCCTCCGCCAGGATGCGGCGGGCAGGCGCAAAATCCTCGGGGAGGCTGGCGGCGATGGCGTCGACCAGGGCGATCAGGTGGACTTCCGCTACGCCGGCCCGGCGTAGCTGCGCCAGCTCGACGCTCAGGTAATCGAGGAGGATGCGAGAGTCGTCCGCCAGCAGCGCGGCGCCGACCCGGTCGACGATGGTGGGAGCGGCGTCGACCGCCCAACCGGCTGCGGGGTCGTCGGCCAAGGCCCCTCGGGCCGGTCCGGCCGATCCCGCCGCGAACAGGGCGGCGGCGGTCAGCTCCTCGCTGGCCTCCAGAAACCGACGGTAGAAATGGCGCGAGCCAGTGCCGTTGAGTGTCTGCTCGCCGGGGCGGGGGGCGGCCATGCCGGATATATCGACCGGGCCGGCGCTCGACTTGAGGATACCAGGGCGGAAGGCGGCGCCGGAGCGCTCACGACCGGGCCCGCCACCCCGGGTCGACCGGTCCCACCCCCCTACCGACCTCGACGCCGGTGGCGATCGCCCCGGCGACGAAACGCTTGGCCTCGACGCAGGCTGCCCGCAGCCCGATCCCGGCCGCCAGCTGGGCGCAGATGGCCGCCGACAGGGTGCACCCGGTCCCGTGGGTGTGGCGTCCGGGTATCCGGGGCCCGTCGAGCCACTCCCCTCGCCCGTCGAGCCAGAGCAGGTCCGGCGCTCGGTCGCAGTCGAGGTGACCCCCCTTGAGCAGCACCGCGCCCGGGCCCAGGGCGGCCAACTCCTCGGCGGCCTCCGGCATGTCTGCCTCGCCCGGCACCGGCCGCCCGAGCAAGGCCTCCGCCTCCGGGAGATTCGGGGTCAGCAGCGTCGCCAGCGGCAGCAAGGTCCGGCGCAGCACGCCGACCGCGTCGGCCTCGAGCAGCAACTCACCATGGCTCGTGACCAGAACGGGGTCCACGACCAGCGGCGCCAGGTAGTGGTCCGCCACTGCGGCCACCACCGCCTCGACGACGGGCGCCGAGCCGAGCATCCCGGTCTTGGTGGCTCCCACCCCCAGGTCGGTAACGACCGCGTCGATCTGAGCCCGGACCAGCGCCGGTGGCAACACCAGGGCGTCGTGGACCCCGACCGTGTTCTGGGCTGTCACCCCGGTGAGGGCCGACGTCCCCCACACGCCGAAGGCCTCGAACGTCTTGAGGTCGGCCTGGATGCCGGCCCCGCCCCCTGAGTCCGAGCCGGCGATAGTGAGGGCGACGATCGGCGGGCTCACCACTGGTGCTCCCAGCCGGTTGGCTCCAGCGGTCGACCGTTGAGGACCAGCCGGCCGGCGTCAGTGGTGCAGGTCCCGATGCGCGCAGGTGCCGGCAGGCCCGCGAACGCGTCGCCCACCGCCGCCTCCTCCGGGGTGCAGAACGCCAGGGCGAAGTCCTCCCCACCGCCGAGGGCCTCTTCGAGGGTGGCGCCGTCGGCGACGGGCACCCGGTCCAACTGCATGCCGATACCCGACGCCGCAGCCAGGTGGCCGAGGTCTGCGGTCAACCCGTCAGAGATGTCGATCATGGCCCGCGCCCCCACCAGGCGGGCGGCCCGCCCCCCGGCCAGGTTGGCGGTGGGCCGGGCATGAGCCCGCCGCAGTTCGGGATCCCGGTCCGCCCCGGGCTCGCCGGCCGCCCGGGCTCGGTAGCGCCGCAGCCCGGCGGCGGCCGCCCCCAGGGGCCCGGTCACCCACACCCCGTCACCCGGTTGGGCGCCACTGCGCCGGACCGGCTCGCCCGGGCAGGATCCGGTTACCGCCACCGTGACCACCAGCTCGGGGGCGTTGGCCAGGTCGCCACCCACGATCGGGCACCCGCACGCGGCTGCCGCCGGCCCCAACCCGTCGTAGAGCTGCTCCAGATCGGTGCTGGCGGGCCCTGCGACCGTGACCACCGCGTATCCCGGATCCGCACCCATGGCCGCCAGGTCGCTGACTGCCGCCATCAGGGCCTTCCAGCCCAGATCGGCCAGGCTGGTCAAGGTCAGGTCGGCGTGCACCCCGGCGACGACGGTATCGGCGGCAAACAGCAACCACTCCCCCGGCGGCGCCGGCAGGATGGCCGCGTCGTCACCGATCCACAGCTGCCGGGGGTCGGCCGGCTCGGGGAGCCCGGACCGGATGGCGGCGATAGCGGCGAACTCGCCAGTCACGCCGAGTCGCCAGTCACGCCAACTCGCCCGTCAACAAAATGATCCGGTATCGTCGTTCACGCGGGGGATCGTAGGCAGGGATGTCGCAAGCAGCCAGAAGGAGAAGTGTCCAACCGTGACCTCCAGCAAGCCCCTGAGCAACCATCGGCGCCTCCGGCAGTGGGTCGACGAGTGGGCAGCCCTCGCCGAGCCGGACGAGGTGCAATGGTGCGACGGCAGCGCCGCGGAGTATGACGCGCTGTGCGCCGGGCTGGTCGAGGGCGGCACGTTCCGGCGCCTCTCCGACGCCAAGCGACCGAACAGCTACTGGGCCGGGTCGGATCCCGCCGACGTGGCTCGGGTCGAGGACCGAACCTTCATCTGCTCCGAGCGCGAGGAGGACGCCGGTCCGACCAACAACTGGCGGGACCCGGCGGAGATGAAGCAGACGCTGCGGGACCTGTACCGCGGTTGCATGCGGGGCCGGACGATGTACGTGGTCCCCTTCTCCATGGGGCCCCTCGGTTCGCCGATCGCCCACATCGGCGTGGAGCTGACGGACTCGGCCTACGTGGCCGTGAGCATGCGCATCATGACCCGCATGGGCCTGGGCGCCCTGGAGGTGCTCGGCGACGACGGCGAGTTCGTGCCGTGCGTCCACTCGGTCGGGGCGCCCCTGGCGCCGGGCCAGGCGGACGTGCCCTGGCCGTGCAACGCCGACAACAAGTACATCGTGCACTTCCCCGAGACCCGAGAGATCTGGTCGTACGGGTCGGGCTACGGCGGGAACGCCCTCCTCGGCAAGAAGTGCTTCGCCCTGCGGATCGCCTCGGTCATGGCCCGCGACGACGGCTGGTTGGCGGAGCACATGCTCATCGTCAAGCTGACCTCGCCCGACGGCGAGGTGCGCTACATCACCGGCGCCTTCCCGTCTGCGTGCGGCAAGACCAACCTGGCCATGCTCATCCCCACCCTGCCGGGCTGGAAGGTGGAGACGATAGGCGACGACATCTGCTGGATGAAGTTCGGACCGGACGGGCGGTTGTGGGCCATCAACCCGGAGTACGGCTTCTTCGGCGTGGCCCCCGGAACCAACGACAAGACCAACCGCAACGCCATGCTCACCCTGTCGGGGAACTGCATCTTCACCAACACCGCCACTACCGACGACGGCGATATCTGGTGGGAGGGCATGACGAAGGAGAAGCCCGCCCACCTGATCGACTGGAAAGGCCAGGACTGGACGCCCGACTCGGAGTCGCCGGCCGCGCATCCCAACGCCCGGTTCACGGCGCCGGCCTCGCAGGACCCGGCTATCGCCCCGGAGTGGGAGGATCCCGCTGGGGTGCCGATCTCGGCCATCCTCTTCGGTGGCCGGCGCTCCTCGGTGGTCCCCCTGATCACCGAGGCCTACGACTGGCAGCACGGGGTGTTCCTGGGTTCGATCATGGCGTCCGAGACGACCGCGGCCGCGGCCGGAGCGGTGGGCAAGCTGCGGCGCGACCCGTTCGCCATGCTGCCGTTCTGTGGGTACAACATGGCTGACTATTTCGCCCACTGGCTGGAAATCGGGAGAGAAGGCGACGCCGCCACCTTGCCCCGTCTTTTTTACGTGAACTGGTTCCGCAAGGGACCCGACGGCAACTTCCTCTGGCCCGGGTACGGCGAGAACAGCCGGGTGCTGGAGTGGGTCTTCGAGCGCTGCGCCGGGCGGGGCGAAGCCGTCAAGACGCCGATTGGGCTCCTGCCGGCGACCGGGGCCATTCCCTCCGACGGACTCGACGTGGCGCCTGGCGCCATGGCCGAGCTGCTCCGCGTCGACCGGGACGAGTGGCGCCAGGAGCTGCAGTCCATCGCCCAACATTTCGACAGTCTCGGCGAGCGGGTCCCCTCCGAGTTGTTCGACGAGTTGGCCCGGCTGGAGAAGCGCCTGGGCTGATCTGCGCCTACCACGTCTCGGCACCGCCGCGGTACTGTCGAGGGGCGTCGAGAGGAGCCGCTGGTGACCGTCAACGCCTATGTCTTGATTCAGACCGAGGTGGGCAAGGCGGCGTCCGTGGCCGGCCGCGTGCGCGACATCCCGGGGGTGATCGCCTCTGACGACGTCACCGGTCCCTACGACGTCATCGTCCGGGCCGAGGCGGAGTCGGTGGACGAACTGGGGCGGATGATCGTCAGCCGCCTGCAGATGATCGAGGGCATCACCCGCACCCTGACCTGCCCCGTCGTCAACCTCTAGCGCACCGCGCCGGCGTGGCGCAGCTCGGCGATCTCGCCGGCGGCGAAGCCCCAGTCGGCGAGCGCCTCG
>DASXZS010000035.1:0-4653 GCA_036501785.1 Acidimicrobiales bacterium
ATGGACGGCGACGTCGCTCCGATCGCCGCCCTTTCGGAGGTGTGCGCCCGCTACCAGGCTCTCCTGATCCTCGACGACGCCCACGCCTGCCTCGACATCCCGGTGCCGGACCCGGCCGCCGCGTGCCTCCGCGTCGGGACCCTGTCGAAGGCCTTGGGCTCCCAGGGCGGTTACCTCGCCGGGCCGCGAGCGTGGATCGACCTGCTGGTCAACCGGGCCCGGTCCTTTATCTTCACCACCGCCCTGGCGCCGGCCTCGGCCGCCGCCGCCTTGGCGGCGGTGGCCGTCTGCCGATCGCCCGAAGGGGCCGACCGGCGTGCCACTCTGCGCCGGCACGTCGACGTCCTGCGCCCGGGCCACCCGGCGCCGATCATCCCGGTGCTGCTCGGAGCGGAGGCCGTGGCGCTGGCGGCGGCCGACTGCCTCCTGGACGCCGGACTGCTGGTGCCAGCCATCCGGCCACCGACTGTCCCCCCGGGCACGTCCCGCCTTCGGGTGTCCCTGTCGGCCGCACACCTCGATGGTGACGTGCGCCGCTTGGCCCAGGCCCTCGAGCTGCTCCGATGAGACCCCACCTGTTGGTACTCGTCACCGGGACGGGGACCAGCGTCGGCAAGACCTGGGTCGCGGCCGAGGTGCTCCGCGGCCTCATCGAAGGCGGGCACCGGGTGTCGGTCCGCAAACCAGCCCAGTCATTTTCCCCCGACGACATCACCACGGACGCCGACCTGCTGGCGGCCGCCAGCGGCGAGACCCCGCTGGAGGTGTGCCCGCCGCGGCGCTGGTACCCGCTCCCGATGGCCCCACCGATGGCGGCGGCCGCCCTGGGTTTGCCGGTGCCGGCGTTGTCGGACCTCGAACGGGAGGTCACTGCCGGCTGGCCGCTCGACGCCGTCGACGTCGGCCTGGTCGAAGGCGCCGGGGGCGTGGCCTCCCCGCAGGCCATCGACGGTGACACGGCCGACCTGGCCCGGGCCCTGGTCGTAGACCTGGTCCTACTGGTGGCCGAGCCCGGGCTGGGGACCATCAACTCCGTCCGCCTGTGCCGGCAGGCGCTGGCGCCGCTGCCCATCATCGTTCACCTCAACCGCTTCGACGTCCGCCACGACGTGCAGGTTCGCAACCGCGCCTGGTTGACGGAGCAAGAGGGGCTGGCGGTCACCACCAGCGTCGACGACGTGGTCGGCCGTCTGACCGCCGGCGCCGTCCAGCCGTGATCGCCCGATTCGACGATCTCACCTGCGCCGGCGGATCGTTCGAGCTGCGCCGGCCTCTGGGCTGCTTCCAGGCCACGCACCTCGCCGCGGTGCCAGAGGTGATCGACGCCGCGGCACGGGCGGCCGCCGGCGGGGCCTGGGTGGCCGGTTTCGTCGCCTACGAGGCCGCGCCCGCCTTCGATCCGGCCCTGCGGGTGCGGTCGCCCCGATCCGACCTCCCCCTGGCGTGGTTCGGCGTGTTCGGCGAGCGGTTGCCCGTGCCGCCCGTCCCGCGTCCAGCGTCGGACCAGGAAAAAAGACGCTGGCGCCTGGAGTGGACGCCCGCCCGCCACCAACGGGCCGTGGCGGCCATCAAGGGCCGCCTGGCGGCAGGGGAGACCTATCAGGTCAATCTGACCGGGCGCGCCCGCGCCGTCGTCGACGACCCGGCAGCCTTGTACGCCAGCATGGCGCACGCCCAGGGCGGCGCTTACCACGCCTACCTGGAGACTGGAACGCAGGCCGTGGCCTGCGCCTCGCCGGAGCTGTTCTTCGAACAGACGGGGAGCCGGATGCGGACCCGTCCCATGAAAGGAACCCGGCCCCGCGGCCGCTGGCCGGAGGAGGACGCGGCTCAGGCCACGGCGTTGACGGGCTCGGCGAAGGACCAGGCCGAGCACGTCATGATCGTCGACCTGCTGCGCAACGACCTGGGCCGCCTGGCCCGGGCCGGAACGGTCGCGGTTCGAGATCTCCGCACCGTCGAGCGCTACCCCACCGTGTGGCAGCTCACCTCCACCATCGAGGCCGAGGGGTGCGACGGGTCTCTGCGCCAGGTGTTCGAGGCCCTTTTCCCGTCCGGGTCGGTCACCGGCGCCCCCAAACCCGCGACGATGCAGATCATCACCGAGCTGGAGGACGAGCCCCGGGGCGTGTACTGCGGGGCGGTGGGCTACCTGGCGCCTGGGCGGCCGGCCCGGGCCCGGTTTGCCGTCGGCATCCGCACTGCGGTGGTCGACCTGGCGACCGGCCAGGCCGAGTACGGCGCGGGCGGGGGTATCACCTGGTCGTCCGACCCGGCCGCGGAATGGGCCGAACTACGCGACAAGTGCGCCATCCTCGATGCGCCCGAGCGCCCGTCCGGCCTGCTCGAGACCCTGCGCGTCGACCCCGGCGGGGGCCCCGTCAACCTGGGCCGTCACGTGGCTCGCCTGGCCGCTTCGGCCGGTTTTTTCGCCATCCCGCTCGACCCCGACCTGGCCGCCAAGCAAGTGCACGCCGCCGCCGGCGGCGAGGTCGACGGGGGCCGCCTCCGCCTCCTCCTGACGGACGCCGGCGAGTTGACGGTCTCGTTGAATGCCCTCCCCCAGCCGGCCCCCGGTCCGGTGCGCCTCGGGTGGGCGGCCGAGCGGGTCGACAGTCATGACGTCCGCCTGTTTCACAAGATCGCAGACCGCAGCCGCTACGACCGCATGCGGGCGGCCCGGCCGGAGGTCGACGACGTCCTCGTCACCAATGAGCGGGGCGAGGTGGCCGAGACCACCATCGCCAACCTGGCCGTCCAGCTCGACGGGCGCTGGTGGACACCGCCCATCCGGTGCGGGCTGCTGCCCGGTGTCGAGCGGGCCCGGCTGGTGGACGCCGGCCAGTTGGCCGAGCGGGTGATGACCGTCGCCGACGTGCACCGGGCCCCGGGCCTGGCTGTCGTCAACTCCTTGCGAGGCTGGCGGCCGGCGGTGCTGGTAGACGCGTCGGCCTAGTGCCCCGGCCCGCGACGGCTGCGGCAGTAGCCTTTCGGCCCATGCCGACGACGGCCCGCGACCGGGCCCTGACCGTCTTCAACGAGGCCGGTGCCCGGGTGCTGCATGGACTGGAGCGCTTGGTGCTGCGCTTCTCGCTGGTGCCTACCACTCCCTTCCTGCCGCTCGACACCTTCGACTGGATCCCCGACCTGGAGGCCAACTGGGCGTCCATCCGGGCCGAGCTCGATCAGGTGCTCGGCTATCGCGATGCCCTGCCCAACTTCCAGGACATCTCGGTGGACCAGGCCTCCATCACCGATGACGACGGATGGAAGACGTACTTCTTCTTTGGCTACGGGTTTCGGGCCGACGCCAACTGCGCCAGGTGCCCCCACACGGCCGCCCTGCTCGACCGCGTCCCCGGGCTGACCACCGCCTTCTTCTCGATCCTGTCCCCCCGCAAACGCCTCGGCGAGCATCGCGGCCCGTGGCGGGGGGTGCTGCGCTACCACCTGGCCTTGCGGGTCCCCGAGCCAGCCCAGGACGCCGGCATCGAGGTGGGCGGAGAAACGGCGCATTGGGAGGAGGGCCGCAGCCTCCTCTTCGACGACGGGTACGAGCACCGGGCCTGGAACGACACCGACGGCGTGCGCGTCGTCCTGTTCGTCGATGTCATCCGCCCCCTCAAGCCCCCGGCCGACCAGATCAACCGGGCCCTCATCGCCGCCATCGGCCGCTCGCCGTACATCCGCGACGCCCGCAACCGCCACCAGGCCTGGGAGGAGCGCTTCGAAGGGCTCCGAGCAGGCGCCGGCGACGCAGGCGGGGCCGGCGCCACCGGGGCGGCCCGGTGAGCGCGCCCCGCCCCATCCCCAGACCCGATCCGTCACCGCCGCCGAAACCACAGGCCGACATCTTCGCCAAGGTCGACGACCCCCGCCTCGAGGAGTACCGCCTGGCCGAGTCGCTCGACCTCATGCCCTTCTACCGCGAGCTCGACGGGGAGATCGGCCCGACCGTCAGCTTCGGGGGCCGGCAGGTGGTCATGCTCGGCTCCAACAACTACCTGGGTCTCACCACCGACCCCCGGGTCCGGGCCGCGGCCGCGGCCGCCCTAGACCGCTTCGGGACGGGTATCACCGGCAGCCGGTTGCTCAACGGCACCCTGACCATCCACCACCAGCTCGAGGAGCTGCTGGCGGACTGGGTTGGCATGGAAGCGGCCCTGGTCTTCACCACCGGCTACAGCGCCAACCTGGGCCTGCTGGGCGCCCTTGTCGGCCCCGATGACGCCACCGTCGTCGACTCCGCCGCTCACGCCAGCCTGGTCGACGGGGCCCGCTTCTCGGGGGGCACCCTCCGGGCCTTCCGCCACAACCGGGCCAACAGCCTGCGCCGCACCCTGCGGTCCTGGCGCGAGCAACCCGACGCCGGCGGGGTGCTGGTAGCCGTGGACGGCATCTACTCCATGGAGGGGGACTGGGCCCCGCTCCCCGAGATCTCCGCCCTGTGCGCCGACTTCGGCGCCCGCCTGCTCGTCGACGAAGCCCACGCCCTCGGAGTAGCCGGCCATGAGGGGGCGGGCACCGCCGCCGCCACCGGCGTGCGCCCCGACCTGATCATGGGCACCTTCTCCAAGTCGCTTGCCAGCTGCGGCGGGTTCATCGCCGGCCCCCGGGCCGTCATCGAGTATCTGAAGATCACCTGCCGGCCCT
>DASXZS010000036.1:0-2189 GCA_036501785.1 Acidimicrobiales bacterium
CCCGATCTCGTGGACCTCGATGGCTGGGAGGCCATCGACGCCCACGAGCGCGCGGCGGGCGAGGACGGCGGGCGCCCGCGGGTGAAGGTCGTCGACCGGGCGGGGCTGATGGATCTCGTGAAAGGTGCCTCCGCGCCCGTGAGCACTAATCCGTGCCAGGGCACGGTGTGATGTCTCAGCACATCTAAGACAGATCTGTCTCAGCACATCGGAGACAGGTTGGTGGTCCGTTGGTAGCGGACGCTGCGGTCGAGGGTAAGGCTGGCGGTGACCGTGTCATCGATGAGCACGGTGACGCGGTCGCCTTGCCAGAACACGTCGGCGGTGGCGCCGGCGTGGCGGCGGCCCAGCCCGATCGAGGTGCCGCCGAAGCGGATCACTCCGGTGGCAGACACGGGGCGGGTGACCTGGCCGGCGACCCGGGGGGCCGGGCCGACCGGGTGGGCGCGGTCGGTGGCGTGGAAGCGCTGGTGGGGGGTGTCGCCGCCGAGGGCTTGGTGGCGACGGCGGTGGTTGTAGCCCGCCCGGTAGTCATCGAGCAGCGACTGCAGCTCGGCCAGGGACTCGGGGGCGGGCCGGGCGGCCAGCCAGCGTTGCAGGGTCTGGTGGGCGCGTTCGTTCTTCCCGCAGGTCGTGGGGTGTCCGATCGAGGACACGATGGTGGTGATCCCGAGCTGGGCCAGGCGTCGTTCGGTCTGGACCATGGACCATCCGCGGCGCTTGCCGGAGAACGCGGTGCCGTTGTCGGAGAGCACGCAGGCCGGGTGGCCGTGGGCGGCGAACCCGGCGCTGAGCGCGGCCCAGACGCCGTCGCTGTTCTCGCTGCGCGCGGCGTGGCAGGCGACATCGAGGCGGGAGTGGTCGTCGATGATCTGCACCACGGTGGCTGGGGTGCCGTCGGCGAGTTCGAGGTCGGTCCCGTCGATCTGCCAGACCGCGTTCGGGGCCGGGTGCACGAACCGCCGTCCCCGGTGCGGGCGCTTGCGGGGCTGCGGGGTGACCTGGCCGCGGTCGACCAGCACCCGGTGCACCGTGGCCCGCGACGGGACCTCGGCCAGATCGAGCACCGGCCCGCCGGTGGGGTGGGTCCCGCTGCGGGCGATGTCGAGCAGCCGCCAGCGGATCGTGATCGCGCCGTGGTCCCAGCCGTCATCGGCGAGCTCCTTACGGGCCCGCACTACCGCCTCGGCCACATGCTCGGCCGTGGTGGTGGGGCGCGAGTGCGGCGCGCGGGAGCGTGGCGCCAGCCCGGCGCTGCCCTCGGCCCGGAACCGGGCGAGCTTGACGTAGAACCCCGCCCGGGACACCCCCGCCTCCCGGCACACCCGGCTGACGTTGACCTTCTCCCCGGCGGCGGCCCGCGCGACCGCGGCCACAAGCGCTGGATCCATCTCGAACCCTGTCCTGCCCACACCCGAGCAGGCTGGTCACCACCGTGCCCAGCCCACCCGGCAGGGCCTGCTCAGTGTCCGCGATGTGCTGAGACAGCAACTGTCTACGAAGTCCTGAGCACAGACACCGTGCCCTGGGGCGGATGTCCGCTCACGAGCCCGAAGGGCACCCGACGTGGGAAGGTGAACGGCGTGGGGCGGTTGGACGAGGTGGACCTGTCGGCGCGGCTGTCCAAGGACCAGGGGGCCGCGCAGCTGGCCGCGGCCCAGGCCCGGCTGATCCATCTGCGGCTGCTGCTCGGAGGACAGATCGGGCCCGGGAAGATCGGCCCGCCGCTCCTGGTGCTCTTCGAGGGCTGGGACGCCTCCGGCAAGGGCGGCGCGATCAAGCGGCTCGTCAGCCCCCTCGACCCCCGGCACGTGCGCGTGGTCCAGTTCGCCGCGCCGACCCACGACGAGAAGCGCCACCACTTCCTGTGGCGGTTCTGGCCGACGCTGCCCGGCTGGGGCGGGATGGCGGTGCTGGACCGGACCTGGTACGGCCGGGTCCTCGTCGAGCGGGTCGAGGGGTTCGCCACCGAGTCGGCCTGGGAGCGGGCCTACGGCGAGATCGTCGACCTGGAGACCACCCTGGCCGCCGAGGGCACGATCGTCGTCAAGTTCTTCCTGCACCTCTCGCCCGACGAACAGCTGCGGCGGTTCGAGTCGCGGGCACAGGACCCCTACCGGGCCTGGAAGCTCACCCCGGAGGACTGGCGCAACCGCGACCGCCGACTCGACTACGAGGCCGCGGTGGAG
>DASXZS010000037.1:0-5176 GCA_036501785.1 Acidimicrobiales bacterium
CGACCGGATAAACACGCCGGTGCTGCATCAGGTCGACTGGGAGGTGGGACCAGGTGAGCGGTGGGTGATCCTGGGGCCCAACGGCTCGGGCAAGACCACCCTGTTCGAGCTGGCGTCGGGCTACCTGCACCCGACGCGCGGCACCGTCGACATCCTGGGCCACCGGCTGGGCCGGGTCGACGTGCGCCGCCTACGGGAGCACATCGGCGTGGTGTCCACCGCCATCGCCAAGAAGCTGGTCCCGGACATCACCGCCACCGACGTGGTGGTGTCGGCCTTGCACGGTGCCCTCGAGCCGTGGTGGCACCGCTACGGCAGGCGCGAACGGGACCGGGCCGCGGCCCTGCTCGGCGACGCCGGGTTCGCCGCGATCGCCGACCGCCGCTTCGGGGTCCTCTCCGACGGCGAACGACAGCACGTCCTTTTGGCCCGGGCCCTCATCAGCGACCCGGCCCTGCTGCTACTGGACGAGCCCGCCGCCGGCCTCGACATGGGTGGCCGCGAACGCCTGGTGGCCACCCTCAGCCGGCTGGCGCAGGACGCCGACGCCCCGCCGATGGTGATGATCACCCACCACGTGGAGGAGATCCCCGTCGGCTTCACGCATCTCTTGCTGCTGCGCGCCGGCCGGGTGGTGGCTGCCGGGCCCATCGCCGGCACCCTCAGCGCGGCGTCGCTGTCGGAGACGTTCGGGCTCCCGTTGCGGCTCGACGGGGCCCAGGGCCGCTGGACCTGCCGGGCCCGCTGAGACCTACCCGAGGTGCTTGTGCAGGAAGGCGACCGTGCGATCCCAGGCCTTGCCGGCCAGCGCCGGATCGTGGGTGCCGAGGAGGTTGTCGTCGTTGACGAAGGCGTGGCCGGCGGGATACCGCTCGATCTCGGGCCGCTTCCCGTTGCCGGCGGCGACCTTGGCGGTGAGTTCGTCGGCCGATGCGATGGGGATGAAGGCGTCCTGCTCCCCGTAGTGGGCCAGCACCTCCGCCTGGAGGCCCGCGTAATCGTCGGGCAGTTGGCCGACGGGATAGAACGCCACCGCCGCGGCGATCTTGCCGCCCTCCTGCACGGCCAGGTTGAGCACGAAGGCGCCGCCCATGCAGAAGCCGACTGCCCCGATCTGGTCGCCGTCGACGTCGTCGCGGGCTAACAGGTAGTCCACCGCCCCGGCCAGGTCCCGGCTGGCCCGCTCCACGGGCAGTTCGGCCATGAGCCGGCCGGCCTCTTCGGCGTCGTGGGTGGTGGTGCCGCCGTACAGGTCGGGGGCCAGGGCCACGAAGCCGTCCGCGGCGAACTTATCCACGAGCCGGGCGATGTGGGCGGTCAGGCCCCACCACTCCTGGATGACGATCAGGCCCGGCCCGTGACCTGCGGGCGGCAGGGCCAGGTAGCCGTGGGCTTGGCCGCCGTTACTGGCGAAGGTGACATTCTGGCGGGGGTTCGCAGACTCGGCCATCGTGCGGGTCTCCCTTCAACGGCTTGATGCCGGGCAAGGTATCGCCCGCGCCGCGGGCTGCGCCGTCAGTTGGCGGGCAGAACGCTAGCCAAGCGGGCGTCGACATCGGCAACGTTGTACAGGTGCCGCTCCAGCGTCTCGGTGAGCCAGCGCTCCACCTCGGTCCGGGTCTCGCCTTCCGGCAGGTGACCCCACAGGTCGAGCAAACAATCCTGCACCACGGTGGCCGGCACGGATACCTGGCCCTCCAGCTGACGGCGGAAGGCCGCCACTGCAGTCTCGGTCTGATCCACCTGAACGGGGGCTTCGGGTGCGTCGGTCACATCCGCCAGGTTAGGCGGCCCGGCAGCCTTGTTCGGCTCGGCGGGGACAATTAGCTGGGATCGGCGAAAACCGGGGGTCTTTTTTCGAAGAACGCGGCCACCGCCTCGACCTGGTTGGGGCTGCCGATCAGCGAGCCCATGGTGCGCGACTCGTCCAGGAACTGTTGCTCCTCGCTGAGCAGACCCGACTGGTTGAGCAGCCGTTTGGCGCCCCGGATGGCGTGCGGGTTGCTGGCGGCCAGGTCGGCGGCCAGGGCCAGGGCGTCCGCCCGCGGGTCGTCGCTGATCCGGGTGGCCAGGCCCAGGGCCACCGCCTCGGCACCGGAAACCATGCGTCCGGTCCAGGTCAGCTCCTTGGCCACGTCGAGGGGTACCAGCCGGCGCAGCATGTGGGTACCGGTCAGGTCGGGGGTCAGACCCCACCGGATCTCCAGCATCGACAGGCGGGCGTCGGGCGCCAC
Organism: Acidimicrobiales bacterium; assembly: GCA_036501785.1. Classification (GTDB taxonomy): domain Bacteria; phylum Actinomycetota; class Acidimicrobiia; order Acidimicrobiales; family Palsa-688; genus PALSA-693. The sequence goes on from DASXZS010000037.1 coordinate 2,235, forward strand.
GATGCGCAGGTCGGCGCCCAGGGCGATCTGCAGGCCGCCGCCGAGGGCCACCCCGTGTACGGCCGCGATGACCGGGACCGGCAGTTCCGTCCAGGCGTAGGCGGCCTGCTGGCCGTGGTTGGTGATGTGGCCCTCGATGCGGGCCCCGAGCCGGCTGGCCACCCGGTTCCCGTTGGCAGACGCCATGGCCTGGAACGAGGTGAAGTCCAGTCCGGCACAGAAGCCGCCCCCCTCCCCCGAGAGGACCACCGCCCGTACCTGCGGATCAGCGGCCAGGCGCGCCCCGGCGTCAACCAGGGCCTCGAACATCGCCTCGTCCAGGGCGTTGAGCTTATCGGGCCGGTTCAGCCGGACGTCAGCGACGCCGGCCTCGACGGAGATGGTGACGCGCTCGGACGGGGATGCGGACGACATCGGCGAACCTCCTGGGCGGGTGCGGGCCCATGCTACGACTGGGCTGCGTCGGCAAGGATGGGCCGATGTCCGAACGCCCGGTGTCCCAGGACGACGTGCTCGCCGCCGAGTTGGCCCCGGCGTTGGCCGACATCGTGGGCGCCGCCCACGTCCTGGTGGAACCGGAGCTGCGGGCGCCGTTCGAGACCGACTGGACGCGCCGCTTCGGCGGTCCGGCGCTGCTGGTGGTCCGGCCCGCCTCGACCGAGCAGGTGGCGGCCACGGTGCGGGCGTGCGCCGCCCAGGGTGCGGCCCTGGTGATCCAGGGCGGCAACACCGGGTTGGTCGGCGGGGGGGTCCCCGCCGGCGCGGGCGAGGCCGTCCGCCCGCCTCCGGTCCTGCTCAGCACGGTGCGGCTGACCCGTCTCGATCCCGTCGACACCGTGGCCGCCCAAGTGACCGCCGGGGCCGGCGTGCCGCTGGCCCGCCTGCAGAAGGTCGCCGAACAGGCCGGGCTGGCTTTTCCCGTCGACCTGGCCGCCCGCGACAGCGCCACCGTCGGTGGCATGGTGGCCACCAACGCCGGCGGCCTGCACGTGTTGCGCTACGGGCCCATGCGGGCCCAGGTGGTCGGGGTGGAGGCGGTGCTGGCGGACGGCACGGTGGTGTCCCGCATGAGCGGCCTCGTCAAGGACAACACCGGCTATGACCTGTCGCAGCTGCTGGTGGGCTCGGAGGGCACCCTGGGGATCGTCACCGCGGTCCGACTCCGCCTGGTGGCGGCGCACCCGGAACGGGTGGTGGCGTTGCTGGGCTTGGGCGGGACCGCCGCGGCCCTGGATGTCCTGGATGTCTTGCGCCGGCGGGTCGAGGGTCTGGAGGCGGCAGAGCTCTTCTACGACGACGGGCTGGACCTGGTGCGGACCCATGCCGGGCTCGGCCCGCCGCTTCCTGAGGCCTGGCCGACCTACCTGGTCGTGGAGTGCGCGGGGCTGGCCGATCCGAGCGGCCCGCTTTTTGAGGTGCTGGCCGAGCTCGACCTCCCCGAGGCCGCCACCGCGGTCGCCACAGACCCGGCTGGGCAAGCCCGGCTGTGGGCCTACCGGGAGCGCCACACCGAGGCGGTGTCCGCTCTGGGCGTGCCCCACAAGCTCGACGTGACCCTGCCCCAGTCCCGGCTGGCCGAGTTCGAGTCCGGCGTGCGTTCTGTGGTGGCCGAGACCGCCCCGGGATCCAGGCTCGTCCTGTTCGGCCATATCGGCGACGGCAACCTGCACGTCAACGTGGTTGGACCAGCCCCCGACGACGAGGCGGTCGACGACGCCGTCCTACGCCTGGTCGCCCGCCTGGACGGGTCGATCAGCGCCGAGCACGGCGTGGGCCGGGCCAAGACGCGCTGGTTGTCGCTCTCGCGCAGCGACGCCGAGCTGGCCGCCATGCGAGCGCTCAAGGCGGCCCTCGACCCCGACGGCCGGCTCAACCCCGGGGTCCTGCTGGCCGGCGACTGACGGCCCCCGAGCGTCGGGCGGTGGGCGCCGGGAATGGCGCTGCTACCTTCCCGCGTATGGACGATCTCGGCCTGGCCACCGCAACCGCCCTAGTCGCAGCGATCCGCGACCGCACCATCGCCAGCCGAGAGCTGCTCGACCTGTACCTGCGGCGCCTCGAGCGGCTCAACCCGTCGGTCAACGCCGTTGTCACCCTCGACCTGGATCGGGCCGCCGCGGCGGCCGGAGCTGCCGACGAAAAGACCGCGTCCGGCGTCGAGCTCGGCCCTTTGCACGGCCTGCCGATCACCATCAAGGACGCCATCGAAACCGCCGGCCTCCGGTCCACCGGCGGGGCCGCGGAATTGCAGGACCACCTGCCCGAATCCGACGCGCCCGCGGTTGCCCGGCTCAAGGCAGCCGGGGCCATCGTGTACGGCAAGACCAACGTGCCCCGCTGGTCGGATGACATCCAGACCTTCAACGACCTCTTCGGCGTCACCAACAACCCTTGGGATCTGACCCGAACCCCCGGCGGCTCCTCGGGCGGGGCCGCGGCAGCGGTGGCGACCGGGCTCACCAGCTTCGAGGTCGGCACGGACATCGGTGGTTCGGTGCGGATCCCGTCCAACTTCTGCGGCGTGTTCGGCCACAAGCCCAGCTTCGGGATCGTCTCCCAGCGCGGCTACCTGGACCACGTCGGGGGCGGGAAAATCGACGCCGACATCAACGTGTTCGGCCCCCTGGCCCGCAGCGCTGAAGACCTGGACCTGCTGCTGACCGTTCTCGCCGGCCCGAACCCCGAGGACGCGGCCGCCTGGCGGCTGGAGCTGCCGGCGCCCCGCCACCAGGACCTGGCCGCCTACCGCATCGGCACCTGGCTCGACGACCCGGCCGCCGAGGTGGACACCGACGTGGGCGCAGTGCTGTTGAACGCCGCTGAGGCGCTGGCCGGCGCGGGCGCCTACGTGGAGGCCGCCCGGCCGCCCGTGGCCATGACCGATGCCGTCCACCTGTTCTCCGGCCTGATCCTGCCGGCCATCTCCGTCAGCCTCGACCCGC
>DASXZS010000038.1:0-1667 GCA_036501785.1 Acidimicrobiales bacterium
TCCTTGGAGGAGGCATTCATGGAGCTGACCAGCGACAGCGTGGAGTACCACGCCAACTCGGCGGTGGCGTAGATGGCGACCACCCTGACAGCCGAAACGGCCGTGAGTCCGAACCGCCGGCCGACCTACCGGCCAGCCACCTTCTGGGACGTCGCGCGCTCGGAGTGGACCAAGTTGCGGTCCGTTCGTTCCACGTACTGGGCGCTGGTGGTCGCCGCCGTGCTCGGCATCGGGCTCGGCGCGCTCATCAGCGCCATCTCGGCCAACCATTATGCGACCGACCCAAGCGTCCAGTTCCACTGGAACCCCACCGACCGCAGCTTGACCAGTCTGGGCATCGCCCAGCTGGCGTTTGCCATCCTCGGGGTCATGGTCGTCACCGGCGAGTACTCGACCGGCATGATCCGTACCAGCCTGGCGGCCGTACCCCGGCGCAGCCGCATGCTGGCCGCCAAGGCCTTGGTCTTTACGACCGTGGCCCTCGTGGCCGGTGAGGTCATCGCCTTCGTAGCCTTCTTCGTCGGCCAGGCCCTCATCTCCGGGAAGGCTCCTTCGGCCAGCTTGGGAGGCCACGAAGTGTTGCGGGCGATTATCGGCTCCGGCCTGTATCTGGCGCTCCTGGCGTTGCTGGGCACCGCCATCGGCGTCTTGCTCCGCCATGCGGCGGCCGCCATCGGCAGCATCGTGGCCATCCTGCTGGTCCTGCCCGGGATCGCCAACGCCCTGCCGTCGACATGGAACCAGCCGATCGAGAAGTACTGGCCGACCAACGCCGGCCAGCAGGTGGCGATGATCGTGCGCGACAGCCACACGCTCTCGCCGTGGGCTGGCTTGGGCGTCATGGCCATCTTTGTGGCGATCGTGCTCGGTGGCGCCTTCGCCCTGCTCGAGCGCCGGGACGCCTAAGCCGGCGTCGGGCACCGGGTCACCGCCCCGAGGCCTGCGGTTAGGATCACCGTCCGTGGACGCGCGCCCGGCGGTGCTCGGCGATTGCCGTTGAACGAGCCGGCGCTCACGCTGGTCCGCCACGGTGAGACGGAGTGGAGCCGCCTGGGCCGGCATACCGGGCGCACCGAGCTGGATCTCACCGAGGTCGGCGTGGCCCAGGCCCGCCAGGTTGGGATGGCCCTGTCACAGGCGAGGTTCGATGTCGTGTGGTGCAGCCCCCGGCGCCGGGCTCAGCGGACAGCCGAGATCGCCGGGCTGACGCCGCTTACGATCGATGACGACCTGGCCGAGTGGGACTATGGCGACCTGGAAGGACTCACGAGCGCCGAGATCCAGCAGCGCTACCCGGGGTGGACCATATGGCAGGGCCCATGGCCCGGCGGCGAAACGGCCGCCGAGGTAGCCGCCCGGGCGGATCGCATGATCAGCCGCGTCACCAGTTCGGGTGGGCAAAGGGTGGCACTCGTCGGCCATGGTCATTTCAGCCGGGCGCTCGCCTGCCGGTGGGTAGGCGCCGAAGTAAGTGTCGGGCAGTGGATGGACCTCGACACCGCCACCTGGAGCGAGCTCGGCTGGGCGCGCCAGGCCCGGGTCCTGCGTCACTGGAACGTGCCACCTTCGGTTGGGCCGCTCGCGGGGCCGGCGCCCGGCGGGTACTGACGGCGCCGGTCAGCCAGGATGGGGCCCGTGCAGCCCGGCCCGCCGCCTCCTCCGCCTCC
>DASXZS010000039.1:0-1515 GCA_036501785.1 Acidimicrobiales bacterium
CCCGGTGGCCGTCGTCATCGGCGTGGCGCAGCCGGCGGCGGCGTCGAGCTGGACCCCCGTCTACAACGTCGACTTCCCCGATCCCTCCATCACCGATGTCGACGGCATCTATTACGCCTATTCGACCCAGACCGGCTTCGCCAACGTCCCGGCCGCCACGTCGACCGACGGCGTCAACTGGACCGGCATCGGCGGCACCATCTTCCCCACCCTGCCGTTGTGGGCCACCTTCGGCTTCACCTGGGCCCCCACCGTGGCCCGGGACTCCTCGGGCACCTACGTCATGTTCTATACGGCCCGGGAGGCCTCGTCGGGCCTGCAGTGCATCGGCCGGGCCACGGCGCTCTCGCCCACCGGACCCTTCATCGACCTCAGCCTGGCCCCGGTGATCTGCCAGACCGGCGTCGGCGGCTCCATCGACCCCGACATCTTCACCGACAGCGACGGGACCAGCTACCTGACCTGGAAGAGCGACGGTGACTCCAACGGTGACCTGTCGGGGATCTGGGCCCAGCCCCTCGACTCGACCCTCAGCCTGGCCGGCTCGCCCAAGCTGCTCCTGACCAACGGGGGGCAGAGCTGGCAGGGGACGATCATCGAGGGGCCCGACATGGCGAAGATCGACGGGTCCTATTACCTCTTCTACAGCGGGAACGACTACGACACGTCGCACTACGCCGTGGGGTACACCACCTGCTCGGGCCCGCTCGGCCCCTGCGCCAACGTCTCCTACAACCCGGTGCTGAGCTCCAGCGAGGGCATGGCGGGCCCGGGCGGCGAGGACTTCTTCACCGGCCCGAACGGTCAGCTGCTCATGGCCTTCGCGGCCTGGCCGGGCGCCGTCGGCTACGAGAACGGCGGGCATCGCGCCATGTACGTGGCCACCGTGGGTGTCTCGGGCGGGGTGCCCTACTTCGATCCGTACAACGCCACCCTGCCCGACGCCGGGTACTGGGAGACCGGCTCGGACGGCGGCGTGTTCGCCTATGGCGACGCGCCCTTCTACGGCTCCACCGGCGGCCTCACCTTGAACAAGCCCATCGTGGGCATGGCGGCCACCCCCGACGGCAGGGGCTATTGGCTGGTGGCCAGCGACGGCGGGATCTTCGCCTTCGGCGACGCCCAGTTCTACGGCTCGACGGGGAACATCCGCCTGAACAAGCCCATCGTGGGCATGGCGGTCGACGCCGGCACGGGCGGCTACTGGCTGGTGGCCAGCGACGGCGGGATCTTCGCCTTCCACGCGCCGTTCTTCGGGTCGACCGGCGCCACCGCGCTGGCCCAGCCCATCGTGGGCATGGCGGCCACCCCCGACGGCGCCGGCTACTGGTTGGCGGCGGCCGACGGGGGCGGGTACTGGCTGACCAACGCGGCCGGCAACGTTTACCCCTTCGGCGATGCACCCCAGTTCGGTTCGGCCATCACCTCGAGCCCGACGCACCCCATCGTCGGTTTCGGCGCGGATCAGCCCAGCCCGGTGCCCACGCCGTAGGTGACGCCGGCCGCCACCGCGGT
>DASXZS010000040.1:0-5063 GCA_036501785.1 Acidimicrobiales bacterium
CAGGCCGGCACGTCGGAGCAGTCGTTGCCGACCCTGCCGCTGGTCGGACCGCAGTACAACGCCTGGTACGAGCTGCTGCCCAACAGCGAGACGCCGATCACCAACTGCACGGGCGATGCCAACTGCACGGTGACCCCGGGCGACCACATGAGCGTGACCATCAGCCTGGTCTCAGGCTCGACGTGGCACATCGCCATGACCGACGCCGGGCACTGGACCTGGTCCCTCGACGTCGCCTACGCCTCATCCAAGTCGTCGGCGGAGTGGATCCTGGAAGCCCCGACGCTGGTCGTCCTGCAAACCCTGCTGGCGCCGGTGGGCACGGTGGCGTTCGGTCCCACGTCGACCTACACGGCCGGGGGCGTCACCCACACCATCGCCCAGGGCAGCCCGACGACGATCAACCTCTCCCCAGGGGTCATCAACGAGGCCACGCCATCGGCGCTGGCCGCGGACGGCCAGTCGTTTGACGACTGCGCGTACGCCCAGACCTGCGCGGCGCCGTAGCCCGATCGGGCGGCCGGGCCCGGTCCACAGCCCCGTTCCATAAACCCTGTTCCGTAGACTTAGGCCGGCATGGCCTACGACAACACCGCCCGGACCGCCCTCGCCGAGCTCGTCCGTACGAGCGGCTACGAGTACCGCGACCCTCCGTTTCAGCTCACCTCCGGCGGGTGGAGCCACCACTACGTGGACGGCAAGCACGCCATCGCTCGCGGAGCGGGGCTGCGGCAGGCCAGCCAGGCGGTGATCGACTCGGTCGGCACGCCGTTCGACGCGGTCGGCGGGCCGACGATGGGGGCTGATGCCCTGGCGCACGGGGTGGCGTTGTTGACGGGTGCCGGGTGGTTCTCGGTGCGCAAGGAACCCAAAGGGCATGGCCGCGAAGCCTGGGTCGAAGGTATCCGTCTCTCGGCCGGTGATCGGGTCGTCATGGTCGAGGATGTGGTGTCGACGGGGGCGTCCCTCCTCCGAGCGGTGGACCGGATCCGGGAGTTCGATGTCGAGGTGGTGGCCGCCACCGCCCTGCTGGACCGCAGCCCGGCCGTGGCCGAGCGGTTCGCGGCGGCCGGCATCACCTGGGTCCCTCTTTTGACCTGGGCTGACCTCGACATCCAGCCCCTTTGAGCGGAGGCATGGGCGGCCAGCCGCTCTCCGAGGCGGACGTCGAGGCGGATCCGATACGCCAGTTCAACCGGTGGTTCGACCAGGCCAAGGCCGCCGGTCAACCCGAGCCCGAGGCCATGGCCGTGGCCACAGCCACCGCTGCCGGCGAGCCATCGGTCCGGTTCGTGCTGCTGCGGGGCCTGGACACGCGGGGTTTCGTGTTCTACACCAACAGTCACAGCCGCAAGGGTCGAGAGGTGGCGGACAATCCCGTGGCCGCGCTGGTGTTCCGGTGGTGGACCCTCGAGCGCCAGGTCCGGGTGTCGGGACCGGTCCGCCCGGTGGAGCCGGCGGAGTCCGACGCCTACTTCAAAACCCGCCCTCGCGGCGCTCAGCTCGGGGCCTGGGCCTCGGCCCAGAGCGAGCTGCTCAGCGACCGGGCCGTGCTGGAAGAGCAGCTGTCGACGGTCACCCGGCGCTTCGCTGGGCGCGAGGTGCCGCGGCCGCCGTGGTGGGGCGGCTACCGGGTCCGGCCCGCGGAAGTGGAGTTCTGGCAGGGCCGCCCGGACCGCCTCCACGACCGGTTGGCCTACCGCCTGGCCGGCGGGCGCTGGCGCATTCACCGCCTCAGCCCGTGAGGGCCCGCCGCACCTGGTGGGTCAGGAGGCGACGGTGCGATACAGCCACACCAGGAGGCCGGCCCACTCGGCCAGCGTCACGAGGATGCCGGCGGCCAATACCGTCAGCGCCGACCAGGCCCGCCAGCGCCGCCATCGGTCGGCGGCGCCGACGAGCCGCTCAGCTTCAGTGACCGCCACGCCTGGCCTGCCCCACCCCGTCCGACACCTCTTCGCGTTCGTCGTGTGCTTCGCGGTCGAGGGCCTCGAGTTGGGCCACGCAATCGGCGAGCCGCAGCTCCAACTCCGCGATGTCGCGCGCCAGCCGGAGGACCCGGGCCGCCCGGTCGTCTGCCACCACCATCCCCATACCCTCGACTCCCTCCGCTGGGACCAGCTCGGCCTGGCCGGCGTCAGCCCCGGGGTCTGGGGGGTGCTTCGTCGCTGTTCCGAGTCAGTGAGCTCCGAATGACTGACTCGGTCGATCAAACCGAAGATAGTGGGGTCTACGATCCACTCCGTTCGGCTAAGCCAAGTGTAGGCGACGGCCGCCCGCGCGTCACGATGACGACGCGCCAAGATGGCAGCATGCCAGACCCCGCCCCGTCCCTCGAAGTCGACCTGGAGACCTTCGCCGCCGCCCACGAATCGGGGGCTCCCGTCCTGGACGTGCGCAATCCCGACGAGTACCAGGCTGCCCACGTGCCGGGCGCCGTCCTCATCCCGTTGGACCAGTTGGCCGCCCGTCAGGAGGAGATCCCCACCGCCGATCCGCTGTACGTCATCTGTGCGGTCGGCGGCCGGAGCCTGACGGCCACCAAGGCGCTCGTCGACGCCGGATACCCGGCGGTGTCGGTCGCCGGCGGCACCAACGGTTGGATCGAGCGGGGTGGCCAGGTCGTCATCGGCGACTCGCCGCGCTGACGGCGACGGGGCCGGTCACGCTATTCGGCGCCGAGAGCCCGACCGATCCGGTCCAGGCCGTGGGCCAGCCCGGCGAGCCCGTCGGGTCCCTCGAGGGGGTCGAACAGGTACCGGCGCACCCCGCCGACGTGCACGGGCGCGGCCCCTCGGAGGCGATCGAGCCCGGCGGGGGTGAGCTCGGCGAGCGAACCCCGTCCGTCGTCGTCGCAGGGCCGGCGGGCCACCAGCCCCGCCCGCACCAGGCCGTCGATGCGGCGGGTCAGGCCGCTGCGGGACAGCAGCAATCGTTGGGCCAGATCGGACATACGCAGCGAGCGGCCCGGGGCCTCGGACAGATGAACGAGCACGTCGTACTCGCCGAGCGTGAGGTTGGCGCCGACCCGCAGCTCGCGATCGAGGCGCTCCCGGAGCCGGCAGTCCGCCGACAACAATTGGCGCCAGACTCGCTGCTCAGCCTCGTCCAGCCACCGGGTCGGCTCGGCCACCACACAGCGAGTCTACTGGCCATTCGACCAGAACCGGTTGCAGTCGCAACCAACTTAGAGAACCCCCTTCACGGATGGGGTCTGATCAGGTAATATAGACATCTGACGTGCGCCGTTGGCGGTCCTTGACCGGGACAGGCGGCACCAGCCAGAAGGATCTGTCCGGGTACATCGAGAGAACGAGGACGAGTGCCCAACAATCACGCCGCTCAGCCTGAGGAAGATCTTGTCCGCCTCTATCTGAACGACATCGGGAAACACGCCCTACTCACCAAGGATGACGAAGCCCGCTTGGCCCAGGCGATCGAAGCCGGGCGCGAAGCGCGAGCCGAGTTGGCCGTGGCCCTCAAGGGGATCACCCCGACCCGCAAGCGCGAGCTGCGCCGGGTCATCCGTAATGGCGACGAGGCGGCCGAGACGTTCGTCAAAGCCAACCTGCGGCTGGTGGTGTCCATTGCCAAGAAGTACCAGGCGGCCGAGTTGCCCCTGCTGGACCTGGTCCAGGAGGGCAACCTGGGCCTGATGCATGCGGTCGAGAAGTTCGACTGGCGCAAGGGCTTCAAGTTCTCGACCTACGCCACCTGGTGGATCCGCCAGGCCATCACCCGCGGCATCGCCAACACCGGCCGTACCGTGCGCCTGCCGGTCCATGCCGGCGACCTGCTCACCCGGGTCACCAAGGCCCGCGGCCGTCTCGAAGGGCAGCTGGGCCGCCGGCCCACCGTCGCCGAGCTGGCCGCGGACCTGGAGCTGGAAGAGGAGAAGGTCACCGAGATCCTCCGGCATGCGGCCGAGCCGTTGTCGCTGTCCGAGCCGCTCCGGGAGGACGGCGACGCCGAGCTGGGCGACGTGGTGGAGGACCGCTCCGCGGTCTCCCCGTTCGATGCCGCCGCGGCCGCCCTGCTCTCCGGCGAGGTCAACAAGATGCTCATCGCCCTCGACGAGCGGGAGCGGGAGATCCTCCGGTTGCGCTTCGGGCTGGATCGGGGCGAGCCCCGCACCCTCGACGAGGTCGGCGAGCATTTCAGCCTGACCCGCGAGCGCATCCGCCAGATCGAGGCCCGGGCCATGTCGAAGCTGCGGCACCCCTCGACCGATCGCGGTGCCCGCGAGTTGCTTACCGGCTGACGCCCCGCCGGCGCGTCGGGTAGCCGGCGCACAGCCGCGCCACTGTCGGGGCCGGGCCGGCGACGACGAGATATTCCGTGTTACGGGTGCGGCCCACTTCGCCCACCTTTTCACCGTTGAGATTGTGGATGCCGATCTGGGCGCCGACATAGCGCTTGGAGTCGAAGGCCAGCACCTCGACCGTGCCCCGCCCGGCCGCCATGTCGACCAGGTCGTCGACCGTCACCCACCCTTCGTCGCTGCCGGACAGCACCACCACCTCGGCCCGCAGGGAACCGACCAGGCGGGCCAGGGCCGCGGGCGCCTCCCGCCGGCGGTTGAACACCGACGACCGCTCCGGGTCGCGCACCTCCACCCGCTTGCACGCCACGCCGTAGTGGGCCGGGGCATCCCACGCCACCAGCGTCTCCCACACGTGATAGTTGCCTAGGTAGCGGTGCTGGTTGTACGGCGGGTCCAGGTAGGCCAGCTCCACCTCCGGCAGGCCGGCAGCCACCTCGACGGCGTCGCCCAGGCAGGCGGCCCCCGTCCCAGGCAGCAGGTCGGGGATGCGCAGCTCGAGGGGCTGGTACGACCGAGGGGACCACTGTTTGAGGTACGCCATTTGCAAGCCGGTCGTCGAGTCCACCCGGTCGGCGGCCTGCAGCAGCGCCGTGAGCAGCACCGCCCGCCACGGGTGCCCGGCCCAACCGGCCTCGATGGCGTCGCGGATGGCGTCGATGCGGCGGGCGTTGGCCTCCTGAAAATACCGGGCCTGCCGGCTGAACGTCTCCGTCACGTAGCCGTCCGTGCCGGGCAGGGC
>DASXZS010000041.1:0-1708 GCA_036501785.1 Acidimicrobiales bacterium
CGCCCTGCGCGATCTCGATCATCTTCGCCGCCTGGCCACGGCGGAGGGGCCGGCGATCGGCGCCTACGCCACCGCGGTGTTGGACACACCGCTGCCGTGGACCAAGATGCGCCAGGTTTACGCCCTCCTGGGCCTGGTCAAGCGGTGGGGCCCTGAGCGTGTCGAGGCGGCCTGCACCCGGGCATTGGAGGCCGAAGCCGTCAGCGTGGCGCTGATCGGCCGCATGATCGAACGGGCCACCGAGACCGCGGAGGCCGAACAGGCCGCAGCGCCGCCCCCGTCGGCGCCGGGACGGTTCTCCCGGGACGACCAGCATTTCGCCATCGTCAAACAACCCTTGACCAGCAACGGTCCCTCCGGGAACAACACCGCCGCCGGGGGTGCGGCGTGACCGCCCCGGCCCCCACCGTCAGCCCGGAGCTGAAGGCCCTGCTGCGCCGCGTGAAGCTGGGCCGCACCCTCGATACCCTGCCCGAACGACTCGCCCTGGCCAAAGCCCGAGGGCTCGGTCACGGCGAGTTCCTGGAACTGGTCCTCTCCGACGAGGTCACACGACGCGACACCAGCTCCGCCGACCTGCGGGCCCGCACCGCCGGCCTCGACGCCACCATGCGACTCGAGTGTTGGGACGACACCGCCGCGGTCACCTACGACCGCCAGGTCCTCGACGAGCTCGTCTCACTGCGGTTTATCGAGGCCGCCCACAACGCTTTGATCCTGGGCCCCGTCGGGGTCGGCAAAACGTTCCTGGCGACCGCTTTGGGCCACGGGGCGATACGCCGCCGCCACAGCGTGCATTTCGAGCGGGGCGACCAACTCCTCAAGCGCCTCAAGGCTTCCCGGCTCGACAACAGCCACGACGCCGAGATCCGAAAACTCCTCCGGGTCGACCTGCTCATAATCGATGATTTCTGTCTCCAGGCCCTCGACGCGGTGAACACCGCCGATATTTACGAGGTCATCGTGGAACGTCACCGCCAGACCGCCACCGTCGTCACCTCGAACAGGGAGCCCATCGAGTGGCTCGGCCTCATGGCCGACGGCCTCCTCGCCCAATCCGCCATCGACCGCCTCCAATCCTCAGCGCACGAGTTGGTCCTCGACGGCGAAAGCTACCGGCGACGCCAAAAACCGGTCCCCGCCGGCCGGGCGAACCGAGCCGGCAATGCCTGAACGCCAGCCCACAAGCCACCCCGACATCAACCGCCCCGAACCGCCGTCGTGTCACGATGCCGTCACGACCGCCTGCCCCGTCTGCCACCACCGCTTCGCCCCCGCCGGCCGGCAGGTGTACTGCTCCGACGCCTGCCGGGCCGCCGCCTACCGCCGACGCCGCGACACCGCCAAGGCCATGCCCGTGGTCGTCCCCCAAGCCCGGCCCTCCAAACCGGTCACCGTCTACGAGTGCGACACCTGCGGCGAACGCGCCCTCGGCGAGCAGTACTGCCGATCATGCACGACGTTCATGCGCCGCATCGGCGTCGGCGGCTGCTGTCCCGCCTGCGAGGCCCCCATCTCGACGGCCGAGCTGCTCGACGAGACCCGACCGTGACCCAACCATCAGACCACCAGGAAAACCGCGGCCACCCGCCCCCACTTGACCACCACAACAACACCGGCCAATATCACCCAGTCAACGCTGACGGCACCCGGACCCGGTCCCATGCCACTGGCGGAGAGGTGGTCCCATCACCCTGGCGGGCGACAT
>DASXZS010000042.1:0-7509 GCA_036501785.1 Acidimicrobiales bacterium
CTTCTGCTGGATGCGCCCGCCGTCGGCGTCGTGCAGTTGGTGGAAGCGGACGTCCTTTGGTGAGGTGGCGGACAGCAGCTTGACCGGTACGTTGACCAGACCGAAGCTGACCGATCCGCTCCAGATGGCCCGGGGCATGTAACCATTCTTCCCCATGAACGGCCTGGATGGCGTGCCGCAGCCGGATCCGACGATCGGAGACACCGCGTCGCGGCTGGCCACGCTGCTGACCGCCGGCGGTGATCGGCTCCGCGATCCCACTAGGAGCGACCTGGTGTTCGAGCCCGTGCTCGACGTGCGGCCGCTGGTGCAGGCGGCCGCGCCGGCCGATGTGTGGGCGGTCGACGGCGGCCAGAGCCTGGTGGCCGACGCCCGGTGCCTCCAGGTCTACGTGACCCGGGCCGCCCGGGTCAGGTGGCAGGACGACCGGAGCGTGATGGAGGACGAGGGCACGCTACGGGCCTGGTTGCTGGGCTTGGGCGAGGAACGGGCCGCCCTGACCCGGTCGGGGGCGCCGGTAGCGGCGGACGCGACCGTGGACGTCAACCTGTTGCGCGAGTGGGACGAGTGGTCGACAGTGGCGGCGTGTGTGGCTGGGTGCGATCCGGGCGGGGTGGTCCTGGTAGACGGGGACCTGCAGCCGGACTGGCGGATCGGTTCGGGGTGGCTGGGCGCGCTCCTGGAGTCCGCATCGGCCCGCGGGGTGACGCTGGTCGGGGTGACCAAGCACTCGTCGCTGTCGCGAGGCGGGGCGCCCCTGCTGGGGCAGCTCGAGCAGCACGCCGCGTCGTCTCTGGGACCGCGGGCGTGCTGGTGGGTGCCGGTGGCCCGGACCCGGCCGGACGTGGGCCCGGGATTACAGGTGGTCGTGGCCCGGCTGGACCCCGACGCCCGCTTCGCCTTCCGGGTGGACCTGCCGGGGGACCTGGGTAGCGCGTCGGACTCGGTGCCGGCGGTGCTGGGCGCCCTGTCGGCGTTGTCCGACGACGCCGCCTTCCCGGGCTACCCGTACCCGCTGAGCATCGCCGACCGGCTGGCCGCCTGCCCGGGCTGGGTGCGCGACGAGGTGTGGGACCAGATCCAGCGGAGGTTGGACGAGGCCGGCGTGGGGTTGGAGGTGCAGGAGCGGGCCTTCACCGACCGGCACCGGCTGATGGAACGCAGCTAGCGGGGCCGGCGGGGCCGGCGAGGGCCGGCGGGGGGGCCAAGGCGCCGGCCACAAACCCGTTTCGCGCCAACCCTTTCTTGCCGGCGGCCGTGCGTGGCGCGAACGGTGTCGTATTGCGCCGTTTCGCGCCAAGCACAGGGCCGGCGCTGGAGCGCCTGGCGCGAAACGGTTTTGGGCCTGCCCCACACGCCGGCACCACTGACACCCACCAACCCGTGGATCACCCGGCCCGGTCCCAGCCGCCTGCGACACTGGACGGCGTGAGCGAACTGGCGCCCAAGGGCCGGCTATTCGGCAAGAACGTGCTCGAAGGGGTGTTCCGGGCGGCGCCGGACGAGGATCTGTTCATCGGCGAGCTGCTGGTGGGAGTGGATGATGCCACCGGGCGCCGCTACCTGTTCCGGGTGGTCGACGTCACCTACGGCAGCGAGCACCGCGAGCCCGGCTGGGCCGAGCGGGTGGCCGGCACCCTGCTGGCTGACGACGAACGGGGCGAGACGGGACTGCATCCGCTGCACGAGCAGGCCCGCCGCACCTACCGGGTCGCCGACTGCCGCTGCCTCGGCTACCTGGCGCCGGCGGCAGACGCCGACGGCCGCGCCGGCCCCGGCCGCACCCACGGCGTCCGCACCGAGTTCCGCAAGCCCAAGAGCCTGCCCAGCCAGTTCTCCGCGGTGGTGTCCCCCACCGCCGAGGACTTCGCCTTTCTGGCCGAGCGGATGGGCGATCTGCCGGTCGGCAAACTGCGCAGCGGGGAGACCGTCGTCGACTTCGAAGTGGGGATCCCGGGCGCCAGCCTGGCCACCCACATCGGCATCTTCGCCACCACCGGCATGGGCAAGTCCAACCTCATGCAGGTGCTGGCCGGCGGGGTGATGCGGGCCAACGGCCGCTACGGCCTGCTGATCGTCGACCCCCACGGCGAGTACCGCACCGCCCTGGCTCGCCACCCCTGGGCCGCCGAATCGCTGCGGGTGTACGCCAACCGGTCCCTGCCCGGATCCTCCGCCCTGCGGGTGAGCCTCGCCGAACTGAGCGTCGACGACCTGCGCACCGCCTACGAGTGGAGCCGGCCGCAGGAGGAGGCCCTCTACGAGCTGGAGCGCCACTTCAACACCGAAGGTCTGGGCTGGCTGACGGACTTCGCCCGCATCGAGGATCTCCCGGGGTTCCGGGACATCGAGCTTTCCTCGCGGGTGGCGCTCAACACCCTGCAGGTGGTGCACCGGCGGGCTCGGCGGATCGTCGAGTTGCGCTGTGTCGCTACCGACCCTGGCGTGTCGGTCGGCGGGCGCATCATCAACGACCTGCTCGCCGGCAAGGTGGTGCTGGTGGACGTGAGCGGGCTGGGATCGACCGAGGAGGTGCTGGTTGCGTCGTTTCTGGCTCGGCGGGTGCTGGAGACGTGGCAGGCCGCCTACCTCGACGACCCGGACCGGCACGGCCGGATGCCGGTGGTGTCGCTGGCCCTGGAGGAGGCCCAGCGGGTGCTGAGCGGCAGCAAGGACCGCGAGTCCAACGTCTTCCCGCGGGTGGCGCGGGAGGGACGCAAGTTCGGGGTGGGCCTGTGCGCGGTGACCCAGCAGCCCAAGCTGCTGGAGGACGAGCTGCTGAGCCAGTTCAACACCTTCTTCATCCTGGGGCTGGCGGACGAAAAGGACCGCAACATGCTGCGCTCGTCCGCCAAGCAGGACATCAGCGCTCAGGGCCCGGAAATCCAGACGCTCATGCCGGGCGAGTGCCTGATCGTCAATCTGGCCGCCCCGTTCGCGGTCCCGGCCATGGTCGATCTCTACGCCAACGTGGTGCGGGCGACTCCCCCGCCGCCGGCGCCCCGCCCCGCCGCGGCCGCCAACGTCGCCGCTCTGGTGGACTAGACCAGGACTAGGCCAGGGGCTAGACCAACTCACCCACCCGCCGGCGGGCGCTCTTGATAGAGCGGGCGTGGGCCCGGGGATCGTCGCCCCACGCCAGCAGCAGGCTGCGGGCGCCGCTCGCCAGGCGGTCGAGCGCCTGGGCCGGCGGGAGCAGGTGAGCCAGCTGCAGCGTCACCAGACCGTGCTCGAGCGACCACAACTCGACTGCCAATTCCGCCGGATCGCTAGGCGAAGCAGCCGGAAGACGGCCCGCCGCCAGACACCGGGCCACCCCGTCCACCAGATGGAGAAAGGTGTCCAGACCGGTGCCCAGGTCCTCCTCGTCGAGCGGACCGTCGAGGAACATGGCCCGGTACAGGTTGGGGTTCTCCGTGGCGCTGATGTAGTACGCCCGACCCAGGACCGCCAGATCGGCCACCGGGTCGCTGGTTTCGTGAACCGCGTCCAGGTGGGCGCGAAGGCGGGCGAAACCCTCGCGGCGCACCGCTCGGCGCAGCTCGTCCATGCCGCCGAAGTGGGTGTAAACGGCCATGGTGGAGGTGCCGACCTCGCCGGCCAGGCGCCGCAAGGTCAGCCCGGCCTTCCCCTCATCGGCCACCAGGCGGGCGGCGGCTTCGATCAAGGCGGTGCGGAGTGTGGGGTCGGCAACTTTGGGGCTCATCGGTTGACAGTATGCCATAACACTGCTATGGATTAGCTATCGCAGCGTTATGCCACGGCCCCACGGCCCCACGGGCCCCACGGGCCCCACCAACCCTGCGGAGAGGATGTTTCCATGAGCACGACCGCCGGCAACCCCTACCTCGAGGGCGACTTCGCCCCGGTGGCCCAGGAGCTGACCGTCACCGAGGTCCCCACGTCGGGCACCATCCCCGGCTTCCTCGACGGTCGCTACCTGCGCAACGGACCCAATCCGATCGCCACGCCCAATCCGGCGACCTACCACTGGTTCCTCGGGACGGGCATGGTGCACGGGCTACGGATCCGGGACGGCCAGGTGGAGTGGTACCGCAACCGCTACGTCCGCTCCCGCCGCGTGGCCCAGGCGCTGGGCGAGGCCGTCCGGCCCGGACCGGTGCACGCCGGCTTCGACTTTGCCGCCAATACCCACGTCATCGGTCACGCCGGGCGCAGCCTGGCCCTCGTCGAGGGCGGACCACTCCCGTACGAGCTGGACGACGAGTTGGCCACAGTCGGGCCCTACGATTTCGCCGGCACCCTGCGAGGCGGCTATACCGCCCACCCGCTCCGGGATCCCGCCACCGGGGACCTGCACGCGGTGTCGTACTACTTCGGGTGGGGCAACCGGGTCGAATACTCCGTGATCGACCCGGCCGGCCGGCTCCGCCGGTCGGTCGACATCGAGGTCGGGGGGAGCCCGATGATGCACTCTTTCTCCCTCACCGAGCACCACGTGGTCATCTTCGATCTGCCGGTGACGTTCGACGCCCACAAGGCCGCCGCCCTGGCGCCCCGTCCCTTCGCACGAGCGACCGAATGGGTGATGGCGCGCACGGTCGGGCGCCGGCGCATCCCGGATTGGATCGGCGCCCTGTCGGTCGGGCAGGCCCCGGAGGCCGTCCTGCCGTACTCCTGGAACACCGGCTACCCGGCCCGGGTGGGCGTCATGCCCCGCACGGGCGGGGGCGCGGACGTGCGCTGGTTCGACGTGGAGCCATGCTTCGTGTACCACCCCCTCAACGCCTACGACGACGGCGACCGCATCGTGGTCGACGTGGCTCGCCACCCCAAGATGTTCGCCACCGAGCACCGCGGGCCCAGTGAAGGACCGCCCACCCTCGACCGTTGGACCGTCGACCTGGCGGCCGGCAAGGTCCTGGAAGAGCGCCTCGACGACCACGGCCAGGAGTTCCCCCGGATGGACGAGCGGTTGATCGGGCGGCGGCACCGCTTCGGCTACTGCGTCGGGTTCGAGCAGGGCGACGGCGGCGTTACCGGCGTGGCGCAGAACCTCATCAAGCACGACCTGGCGTCGGGGCGGACCGAGACCCGGTCGTTTGGTGTGGGCCACGCAACCGACGAGTTCGTCTTCGTGCCGGCCGGGCCCGACGCCGCGGAGGACGACGGCGTCCTGATGGGCTTCGTGTACGACCGCGAGTCGGACCGCAGCGACTTCATGGTGCTGGACGCCGCCACCCTCGAGACCATCGCCACCGCCCACCTGCCCGCCCGGGTTCCACACGGCTTCCACGGCAGCTGGGTACCCGCCTGACCCACGAACCCAGGCACCACTGGACCCGGGGACCGGGTGCCGTCAGGCCCCCTCGAAGTCGCCGGCCTCCTGTCGCAACTGCCGGATCACTTCGACCAGCGCGCCGACACCTTCGGCGTCGAGGCCCGGGGTCATGAAAACTTCCTGGTTGACCGCGTCGGTGGCCTTGGCGGCCACTCCGCGCCCAGCCGGCGTGATCTCGGCCAGGGTGGTGCGTCCGTCGACGGGGTGCGGCACCCGGATGATGAGGCCCTGCTGTTCCAGGCGGTTGACGGCGTTGGTCACGCTGGTCGGATGCACCTGGAGTCGGGCGCCGACCTTGCTCAACGGCAGCGCGCCGGCCCGGCTAAAGAGCAGCAACATCAGCACCTCGTACCTGGCAAACGTCAACCCCAGCGGCCGCAGCACCGCATCGATGCGCGCCAGGTAGATCTGCTGGGCGCGGAAGACCGAGGTGACCGCGGCCATCCCGGCCGCGGCGTCGGTCCAGCCGTGGGCCTGCCACTGCCGCCGGGCCTCGGCGATGGGATCAAAACGCAGGGGGCGGGCGGGAGCCACGGCGAGGGAGACTACGAGATCTCGACGCGCCAACCGGTTGGATCCATCCATAGGCGCCGGCGGCCCCCGGGCCGCTCCAGGTCGCCGTCGGCGTAGCCGGCGTCCCCGTCCCACATGGCCGCCCGCAGTTGCCCGTCCGATCTGACCGCCATGTGCGTCTCGAACCGCTCGGGTTCCCGGGCCGCCGCCGCCGCCAGCGCCGCAGCCACCCGGGGGTACTGCGACAGCCACCACAAGGTGGTGAACGTCGGCGGAGCCAGGGTGATCTCGCCCGCCTGCCGGGCGGCCATGGCGGCGGCCGGTCGCTGCCAGCGGTACTCGTGGATCTCGTGTTCGTCGACGACCACGGGGAGGTGACCGGCCGCCGGCGCCAGGAAGAACCAAGTGGCGAACCGGCGGGGCGCCTCGGGCGGCGGCAGCCACCACGAGAGGGGCACCAGCCGGGCCTCGTCGAGCCCCAGGCCCGCCTCCTCGGCCGCCTCCCGCACGGCCGCCCGGCGGGCGGTCCCGATCTCAGACCCCTCGTCTCGGTCAGCGGCATCGACCTTGCCGCCCGGGAACACCCACATGCCTCCGAAGGACCCCCGGTCGTTGCGCCGCAGTAGTAGGACTTCGAGCCCGTCGTCCCCATCTCGCAGCGGCACGACGGTGGCCGCCGGCGTGGGCGGTTCAGCCATCGTGGGCCGCCTCTTTTTCCGGAAAAAAGACCTCGTCGACGCGGTCGGTCAGCTCCGCCACCCGCGTCCAGTCGAGCTGCCAGCGGCCCCGTCGCAGGTGCCGGAGCAGCCGGTCCACCGGCAGGACCCGCACTCCGCCGGCCCGCCCACCCCGCCGGCGCAGCCCCCCGCCGTGCACCACGATCAGCGGGCGGACAGGGGTGTCCAACCGGTCGGCCATCACCGCAGCCTCCCACCGCACCGGTCCGCTATCGAGCTTCCGGTCGCCGACGCGTACCGTCCGCCAGCCGGCTCGGGCCGGCGCCCGGGTCGTCTTGGTGTCGATGACCCATACCCCGGTGGACCCGATGACCAGGTGGTCGACGTTGGCCCGGCTGCCCGGGATCGGCAGATCGTGACGGACCGTCCAGCGTCGGGCCGGCAGCCGGTCGAGCCGGGCCGCGGTGGCCACCTCGCCGGCCGCGCCCCGCAGCCAGCGTCCGGGGTCGGGGCGGGGCCGGGCCAGATAGGCCGCCAGCAAGAAGGCAGCGGCCACGACCGCGAGGGCGACGCGGGCGGTACCGGCAACCTGCCCGGCGTCCCACCCCGCCGCAGCCGCGGCCGCCATCAGGCCGGCGCTGACCGCCGCGGCTCGCCGCCGCTGGGCCCGAGCGGCACGATAGCCCGCGACGGCGGAGGTCCCGGCTGCAGTGCGCATTCCCGCAGGTTAAACCACATCCTTGGTATTCGTCCCACGTCTCTGGTTTGCTGGTTCCATGCGAGTGGCTGCCATCGGCGATGCCCATCTGGGCCGCTCCTACTATCCGTTCACGACTGAGGGGGGGGTCAACCAGCGCGAGTTCGACTTCGAGGGGGCCTTCGAGGCGGCTGTCGAGCTGGCCCTCGCCCAGCAACCGGACGTGGTGATCTGGCTGGGCGACGTGTTCGACCACCCCCGGCCGACCTACCGGTCCTTCCGGGTGGCCCAGCGGGCGCTGGCCCGGATCCGGGCCCACG
>DASXZS010000043.1:0-3989 GCA_036501785.1 Acidimicrobiales bacterium
CTCCTCGGCGACGAGCGCCTGGCGGTAATCGATCCCGGCCCAGACGACGACGACCATCTGGCCGCTCTGTTGACGGCCGCCGGCGACCGGGTGGCCTGGATCCTGGTCACCCACACCCATGTCGACCACTCGCCGCTGGCAGCCCGCCTCAAGGCGGCGACGGGGGCGGAGATCCTGGCCTTCGGTCCGGCTCCGACCAACGTCGGCGTCAGCCCGGATGCCCACGACACCGCTTTTGCTCCCGATCGCCTGCTCCTCGACGGGGAGCGGCTGGAAACGGGTGAACTGGCGATCGACGCCGTCTACACGCCCGGTCATGCGTCCAACCACCTGTGCTTCGAGCTGGCCGGGACCGGGCTCTTGTTCTCGGGTGACCACATCATGTCCGGCTCCACAGTGGTGATCGCCCCGCCTGACGGGCACATGGCCGACTACCTGGAGTCGCTGGAACGGGTCCGCCGGCGGGCGCCGCGCCGCATTGCGCCCGGCCACGGTGGGGTGATCGACGACCCCGCGGCGGTGCTCGACGACTACCTGCGCCACCGCCGCGAGCGGGAAGTTCAGGTACTTGCGGGGTTGCGGGCCGCGCCAGCTGGCGGCGTCACCGCCGAGCAACTGGTCGCCGTCATGTACACCAACGTCCCAGAGGTCCTGCACCCGGTGGCGAAGCATTCGGTGTGGGCCCACCTGCGCAAGCTCGGCGACGAGGGGCTCGCCGCTTCCGCCGAACCGGACGATCCGGCCGCCCCGTGGCAGGTGGCCGCGGCCCGGCCGGCGGGCGAGGTCGGGCCGGCGGGCGAGATCGGGTAGGGGCGCTAGGCCGGGCTGCCGACGCCGACCGGCTGGGCGGCGGCGGCGGGATCGCCGAAGTACGGCCCCAGACCCTGGTGGCAGCCCAATTGCCCGAGCAGCGCGGCTTGGCTGGCATCCGCCACTCCCTGGGCGATGACGGTGATCCCCAGGCACTGGGCGAGCGAGATGATGCCCTCGACCAGAGACGTGAGGCGCGGCACCTCGCCGAACCCGGCCATGAAGGCGGCGTCGAGCTTGCAGGCATCGGGGGCGAACTCCCGGAGCAGGGCGAAGCTGGCCGGGCCGGCGCCGAAGTCCTGGACGACGAGGCGCACGCCCCGCTCCGTGAGGCATTCCAGGTTGCGTCGGGCGTGGGAGCCGGGATGGGCCAGGGTGCGTTCGGTCACCTCCATCGCCAGCCGAGTGGGTTGCAGGTGGTGGGCCGTCAAGGTGGCGAGCACCTGCTCCGCGGCGTGGGTCTCATCGAGCTGGCGGGCGCTCATCGGCCACGACAGGCCGGGCCTGGCGCCCACCTCGGCGCCCACCTCAGGGACTGGCTCGACGCCGGGCGGCGGTCGGGCGCTGGTCGGCCACGCCAACGCGTCGCGACAGGCGATGTCGAGCATTCCCGCCCCCAGCGACACGATCAGCCCGGACTGCTCGGCCAGATGCAGCAGGGCTTCGGGCGCCTCGATCCGACCGTCGCCGGTGTGCAGACGCAGCATGGCATCGACGGTCACCACTCGCCCCGTGGCCAGGTCGACCACGGGCTGGTACATGACCACCAGGCGGTCCTGGTCGAGGGCCTCGCCCAACACGTGCTCGGGGGTGGGCACCTCGGTGCGGCGGGCGCCGTCTTCGGGCCGGTACAGCTCCGCTCGGTTGCGGCCCCGCGCCTTGGCCCGGAACAAGGCGGCGTCGGCGTGTTCCAGCAACGTCGAGGCCCTCCGGCCCGGACCGACCGTCACGCCCAAGCTGATGGTGGCAGTGACCTGCCGGCCGCCGATGCGGATGGGGGCGAGCATGGCCGTCCGGACTCGTTCAGCAATCTCCGCGGCGACTTCCTCCCGGGTGACCGTCGCCGCCAGCACCACGAACTCGTCGCCGCCGATGCGGGCGACCGTGTCCCCCGGCCGCATGGTGGCGCGCAGCCGCTCGGCGACGGCGCGCAACACCCGATCGCCGCCAGCGTGGCCGAGGCGGTCGTTGACGTCCTTGAAATGGTCCACGTCGAGATACAGGACGGCCATTGAGACGTCACGGGGGTCGGTCTCCGCCGCCCGCAGCCGCGCCAGCAGCGTGGCCCGGTTGTCGAGCTCGGTGAGGCTGTCTTCACGCGCCCGGCGCACCAGGTCCGCAGTGGCGTTCGCCCACTGCGGTTCTCGTTGTCCGTCTCCCCCGCCTGATTCCTGTCCCACCGTCACGGTTCTCGGCATCCGTAACAGCGAACTTAAGCGATTTGTCCACCTCGCCACGCTCCTGGAGGCCTGCCCGGATCGACCGTCGAATCCTTGAAGAGACCACCGCTGATGTCGCCGGACCGTCTCCCCACGCTGCTCGCAATCGACGAGGCCGCCGCCGTGCTCGACTTGCCCGTCCCGGCCGTGGAAGCCCTCGTCGGCAGCGGCTATCTGGTGCCCAGCCGGGTGGCGCGTTCCGGCCCGCAGTTCCCGCTGTCGGATCTCAAGGCCTTCGTGGCCCGCAATGCCGAAAACGGCAGCGGCGCCCTGCTGCTCGACCGGGTTTTGGGAACGGAGGGACCAGAAGCCGGCGGATTCGATAACCCCCTCGACGCCCAGGATCTGCTCGACGCCCTCGACGGCCGGGCCGCCGAGATGGCCAATCGGGTCTTTCACATTTTTGCCGGCGTGTTCCCGGAGGCGGACGGGTGGACCCTACGCCAGCAGGCTGAGTTCATCGAGCAGGCCAAGGGACGTTTCGAGGCCATCCTGGCCGTGACGGGGCAGGGCACAGACGTCGACGCCGGGCTGTTCGAGGACCTGCGGGCAGTAGGCGCCACCGCGGCCCGCTCCGGATCCCCCCTGCCCCGGTTGCTGGTGATCCTGCGCATCTCGAGGGACCTGGTGGTGCAAACGGCTATCGAGTTGGCCGAGGCCGGCGTCCGGCAGGGAGGGCTGGCTCTTTCTCTACTGTTGACGCGCATCCTGCCGGCGATGGATCGTCTCACCGACGCTCTGGCTCGGGGCTACTGGGAGGCGACCCTGTCCCGGGAGGAGGAGGCCCAGGCCCGCTACCGCCACGTCGTCGAGCGGGCGTCGGACGGCGTGTACGAGGTCGACGGCGACGGCCGGGTGACCTACGCCAACGCCGCCTTCGCCCTCATCGTGGGGCGCCGGCTGAGCAGCCTCCCTGGCGCCCCGTTGCTGGACGTGCTGCGCCCCGTCGACACGGCCGGGCCGGTGGACAGCCTGCTCACCGAGAGCGGCGACCTGCCGGTGGTGGCCCTGGTGGTGGCCCGGGCCGACGGGGTGCGGCGGTCCCTGTCGATCCAGCCCACGGCCAGGCGCGAGAACGGCACCGTGGTCGGCTTTCAGGGCATTGTCCGCGACGACACCGTGGTGGCGGACTTCGAGGCCGACCGCAGCGAGTTCGCCGCCCTGCTGCGCAGCGATCTGCGCGGCCCACTGGCAACCATCGTCGGCCTGGCCGCCACCCTGGAGTCCCACGCCGGCGAGCTCCCTTCCCAACAGGCCGCCCACATCGGCGCCGCCATCCGGGCCCAACTGGAGCGGGTCGCCCGCCTGGCCGACGATCTTTCCGACATCGGCCAGGTGCGAGGGGGGAGGATGCGGCTGTACCCCCGGCCGGTCGAGGTTCGGCCCATCGTGGAGGCGGCACTGGAGTCGGTCGGGCCGGCGGCCGCCGCCGTAGCCGTGGCCGTCGACGTCGGCGACGGGGTGACGGCCCTGGCCGATCCGCGGCGGCTGGAGCAGGTCATCGCCAACCTGGTGGACAACGCCCTGACCCACGGGGCGGCGCCGGTGGTGGTGGAGGCGGCGGCCGAGGGGGACGAGGTGCTGATCGGGGTGACCGACCACGGTGAAGGGGTGGCGGAGGCACAGGTGGGGGGCGTTGTTCGCCGGCCGGCAGACGCCGACCCGGGCCCAGCGCGAGCGGGCCCGGGGGCGGGGCGTGGGCCTGGCCCTGGTGCGCGGCCTGGCCGAGGCCATGGGCGG
>DASXZS010000044.1:0-5630 GCA_036501785.1 Acidimicrobiales bacterium
CGACGGCAGCATCAGGTCCAGGACCACCAGATCCGGGACGTTCTCCAGGGCCAGGCGCAGGCCGGCGGCCCCGTCGGAGACCACGTCGACGGCGTAGCCCTCCCGCTTGAGATAGCGGGCCACCACCTCGGCGACCGTGGGGTCGTCCTCGATGATCAGCACCCGCAGGGTCGTCACCGACGTGTCCAGCATCCCCCCATCATGACCCCACCCGGGCCGCTGCGGGCTGGCGCCCACGGGAAGTTCACCGAATCTTGAGGACTTCGGGGCCGATCGTAAAAAGGATTCCGTCGATGAGTGCGGTTACCGTGGACACTGATGGAGGGCCGCGACTTGCTCCGCCTCACGGCCGATCGGATCGCCGGCTACCGGGCGGCCGCGGCCACCGCCCGGGTGGGCCCGCAGTTCGACGTCGCTGCGGTCCGGGCCGCGTTCGGTGGTCCCCTGCCGGACGCTGGCGAACCCCCCGCCGAGGTGATCGACCGGCTGGTACGGGCCGCCGAGCCGGCCCTGGTGACCTCCGTCGGCCCGCGGTATTTCGGGTTCGTCATCGGGGGCGCCCTGGAGGCCGCCACCTCCGCCGACCTGCTCGCCACCGGCTGGGACCAGAACGGGTTCAACGCCACCACCTCGCCGGCCAACGCCATCGCCGAAGAGGTCGCCGGGGAGTGGCTCAAAGAGCTGCTCGCCATCCCGCCGCCAGCCTCCTTCGGACTGGTGACCGGCGGGCAGGGGGCCAACACCGTGGGTCTGGCCGCCGGCCGGCACCGGGTGCTGGAACAGGCCGGCTGGGACGTCGAGGAACGGGGCCTCGCCGGCGGGCCGGCGCTGCGGGTGATCGCCAGTGTGGAGCGGCACGCCACCATCGACGCGTCGTTGCGCCTGCTGGGGCTGGGCCGGGCGGCCCTGGTCGAGGTGGGCGTCGACGACCAGGGGGCCATCGACGTGGCCGCCCTGCGCGAGGCCCTGGCCGCCGAGCCCGACCGGCCCACGATCGTGTGTGCCCAAGCCGGCAACGTCAACACTGGGGCTTGCGACGACCTGGCCGCGGTATGCGACCTGAGCCGCCGTCTCGGGGCTTGGGTCCACGTCGACGGGGCGTTCGGCCTGTGGGCCGCGGCCAGCCCCACCACCCGCCACCTGGTCGATGGGATCGAGCGCGCCGACTCGTGGGCCACCGATGGGCACAAGTGGCTCAACGTCCCCTACGACTCCGGCTACGCCTTCTGTGCTGACCCCGACGCCCACGCCGTCTCGATGTCCTACCGGGCCGCCTACCTGACCGGGCATGGCACCGGCCCCATCCGCACCCCGGGCGACTTCGTGCCGGAGTCGTCCCGCCGGGCCCGCGGCTTCGCCACTTGGGCGGCCCTGCGGGAACTGGGCCGCGCCGGCGTGGCCGACCTGGTCGAGCGGTGCTGCGCCCACGCCCGGGCCTTCGCCGGGCAACTAGCCGATCTGCCCGGCGTCACCATCGCCAACCGGGTGGTCCTCAACCAGGTGCTCGTCGACTTCGGTTCGGCCGACCGCACCGACCACGTGATCGACACCGTGCAGCGCGACGGCACCTGCTGGATGGGCGGCACGGAGTGGCGGAACCGGCGGCTGATGCGCATCTCGGTGTCCAACGCCGCCACTACCGCCGATGATGTGGAGGCGTCCGTGGCGGCTATCCGGCGAGCCCTTTAGAGACCTTTCAGCCACCCCAGCAGCAACTCGTTGACCTCGGTCGCGCGCTCCTGCTGCACCCAGTGGCCGCAGCCGGCCAGGATGTGGCTGCCGCGCAGACCGGGCAGGGTCTGGGGGAACCGGGCGATGGCCCGCTGCCCCCAGATGGTCGGCCCGTCGCGCTCGCCGCCGATGAAGAGCGACGGCCCGGTGATGGGCTGCCGGCTCCACGGCTGGAGGTCCAGCCAGTCCCGGTCGACGTTGCGGTAGCGGTTGAGGGCACCTCGGAACCCTTTTTCCTCGAATTCTGCGGTGTAGAAGTCGAGGTCCGCCTCGGTCAGCCACGCCGGCAGCTGGTCGGGAATGACGAACCGGTCCCGCAGCATCCCGCCTGGGCGGACCGTCCCGATGGTTCCGCCGTCCGCCGGCCGGATGGCGTCGCCGGACGCCCCGATGTAGAAGCCCAGCAGCCACGAGCGCACGTCCAGCTCGGCCTCCGCCTCGGCCCGGCCCGGCTCCTGGAAGTAGTTGATGTAGAACTCCTCGTCGCCGCCCATCGCCGCGAACGCCTCCGTCGGCCGGCGCGGCCCCGGCGGGCTGTACGGCACGCTCATGAGCGCCACCGCCGTAAACACATCCGGCCGCAGCAGCGCCGAGTTGGCCGCGATGGGCGAGCCCCAGTCGTGACCCACGATGATGGCCGTCTGCTCGCCGAGGGCTTCGACGACGCCGAGGTTGTCGTTGACGTGGCGCAGCATCCCGTAGGCCTCGATTTCGAGGGGCGCCGCCGAGCGCCCGTAGCCGCGCACGTCGATCGCCACGGCCCGGTACCCGGCCTCGGCGATGACCGGCAGCTGGTGGCGCCACGAGTACCACGACTCCGGGAACCCGTGCACCAGCAGGACCAACGGCCCGGCCCCCTCCTCGACCAGGTGGATGCGGGTGCCGCGGGCATCGACGACCCGGTGCTTCATCCCGGCACCTGGCTCGTCGTCGGACAGCCGTCGAGTCGTCCCATCCCGGCGAGGTTAGGCCGGGCGCCACACCTCCGTCTCGTGCCCCGGCTCGGCCCCTCCCCCACGGCCCGGAACCACGACACCTGGTCGATGGCCACGTACCACAGGTGCCATTCGTCGCCCTCGGGCGCCCAGCCGATCGCCTCCCGGAGGCTGGCGCAGTAGCGGTCCGGGGTGGGCTTGTCGTCCACCGCCACCGCCCGGCCGTACACCCCGCCCCGGCCCCGAGACCGTTTCGCGCCAAGCCCGCCGGCGATGAGGTCGCGCTTGGCGCACAACAGTCTATATAGAACCGTTTCGCGCCAAGCGCGGGCCCGAGCCGTCGGCGCTTGTCGCGAAACGGTTCGGTGACCGCCGCCCTGGCTGGGCAAGGGGTCAACGCCCCCTCCGGCGACCTCTACGCCCTCGAGCCATCCCGCTGGCTCGGCCTGGGCGACGCGGGCGCGGTACGCATCGGCATCGCCCCGTACACCGACCAGTCCGACGTCGACCGGCTCATCGCCGGCGTCGCACAGATGGCAACCAGTACCAAGGGGAGCGCTTAGGCGGACTCGCGGAGGGGGCGCCGGCCGCCGTAGATGACGTAGTCGAGCTGCTTCCAGTACACGTCGATGGCCTCGAATCCCGCGGCGCGCAGGAACTCGAGTTGCGGGGCGAGCGGGATGATGTAGCGGACATGGTTTTCGTAGTGCCGATGTTCTTCGGGGCTGCGGTTGGCTCGCTTGGCGGCCGCGTCGGGGTCCTGGCGGTCGCCGGCCCGAAGCCAAGCTGCTTCGACGGCCGGCTCCTCGGCGGCGACCGGGTCGTAGTTGAGATACCAGCCGCCCGGCTCCAGGCGCGCCCCGATCTCCCGGAACAGGTCCTGTTTGCGACCGTCCGGGAGGTGATGCACGCACAGTGAACTGATCACGGCCGCCACCTGCGGCGGCATTTCTGCAGGCCATTGTCCAGAAGCCAGGTCGAACTCGACATAAACGTACCGGCCGTCGTAGGCGGACAGCTCCCGGTGGGCTTCGTCCATCATCTGTGGTGAGTAGTCGGCGAGAATGGCCGTGGCCCCGGGGTAGTAGTCGAGGACGGCCCGAGCCGCGGCGCCGGTTCCTGCGCCCAAGTCGACGAAGGTGAACTGCTCGTCGTTGGCGAACGGCAGCAGTTCGGCCATCAGTCGACGCTGGTCGGTCCGGCGCCGTTCCCGATCCTGGGCCGTCGATACCCAATAGGAGATCCCCTCGTCGGACTTCCAGATGAGGTCATTGGTGTCGGTGGTGTCGGGCATACCTCGAACCTACCGACAAACCTAGCGATCCGGACCCGTGGCGCCGACCGGCTACCAGCCGCTGCGACGGCGGAGGTGCTCGTCGGGGTCGAACTGCTCGAGCCAGGCCATCTCCGTGGCCGCAGCCTCGGCCTGCTCGTGCCATCGGATCAGAACCCGCTTCGGCCACTCCCACCAACGCGGCCGGGCTCGATCGCGCCACCCCAGGTCTGTTCTCGGACGCCTCACACGGTAAGAACGGGCGACCGGAGCGGGACTTGCGGTCCTCGGTGTGAAAATACGAAATCTCGTGCTCAGGCCCTTGCTCGCCGTCGGCAGGACGTCGGCGCGCCACGGCGAATAGCGTGTCAGTGGGATGGATCTCGTGGTGCTAGAGACTCGATCCGGAGCGACCGCCCAAGCGGGCGGGGAATCCCGCCCCGGAGATCCGGAGGCGTTCGCCGCGATGTACCGCCGGCACGGCGAGCGCATCCGCCGCTACTGCGTATATCGCCTTCGCGATCGGCACGAAGCGGACGACGTCACCCAGGAAACCTTCGCCCGGGCCTGGCGATCGATGCCAAAGGTCCGCCAGGACGGCGAACTTTACCCGTGGCTCCAGGTCGTGGCCCGGAACCTCTGCACCGATGTCCTGCGCCGGCGGGTCCGCTCCGAACCATCCGCCGATGGAACGTTCGAGTCCGTCGGGTGCTTCGATGATCCGGCGGATCCCGTGGTCGAAGAAGTCGATCGAGCCCTCGTCGGCGAGGCGCTGCGTCGCCTGAACACCCGCCACCGGTCCGCCCTCGTCATGCACGAGAACGACGGCCTCACCAGTGCCGAGATCGCTCAGCAAACCGGCCAGTCGACGTCCGCCGTCGAATCGGTGCTCTGGCGCGCCCGCCAGGCCCTCAAGAAGGAGTTTCTCGCCCTGGCCGGGGCGGACGGGTACCTGGCTGGCCTACCGATCCTGGGCCTAGCGCTCGACCAGATTCGCCGGGCTGGCCGCCGGGCATCGATGTTGACCCGCCAGGCGACCAGTTGGACCGGTGTATCGGGGCCGGCCGTGCTTCCAGTGGCGGGGGTAGCTCTGACGGTGGCCTGCACAGCTGCCTTGGTCGTATCCCATGTCGGTCCGATCAGCAGAGGACCAGATCACAGGACCCATGCACTCGTATCTGTCTCCTCGTCGACCGCGTCCGCGGCCGGGACACCGCTCATGTGGAGTCGCCGCCCCATCGGGCCCCGCCCGGTTCCGGTCCGGTCTGCGCCGACGCCCCTGGCCCGAGTTCCATCCCGAATCGGCCCCACAGGGTCGCCAGGGCGCTCGACGCCCGCAAGCGATCCCTTGCAGACGGAGCTGGCCCTGCCGCCTTTGCCCGTGAGTCTGGTGACACCAGGTGTGACGACGATCCTCAATCCCACGCTCCCGGTGGCTGTTCCACCCACACCGACCGTCAGGCCAGCACCATTGGCACCAACACCCGTGGCCGTGATCATCGCCCCGCAAACCGCCCCGATCGAACTGCCCCGGCTCCCCTGACCCCCGACAGTCTTCCGGGGTCTACGCCAGCTTCACGGAGCCGTCCCCGCGGCGGGCAAAGCCGCGCGGCGCCACGGAGGGAGCGCGCCGCAGACAGGCCATGATCTCGGGCTGCTGCGACCGGGTGAGCTTCAGGTCCTTGAGGGTC
>DASXZS010000045.1:0-3613 GCA_036501785.1 Acidimicrobiales bacterium
ACAGCGGCGCCGACCCCGAGCGGGTCAACGTCAACGGCGGAGCCATCGCTCTCGGTCATCCCCTCGGGGCCACTGGGGCCCGGCTCATGACGACGCTGCTGGCCGAGTTGGAGCGGCGCCGCGGTCGCTACGGGCTCCAGACCATGTGCGAAGGGGGCGGTCAGGCCAACGTCACCATTATCGAACGCCTGGGCTGACCGCCGTTACCGAGCGAACACGGCGACGAAGTCCCGCCAGAACGGGGTCAGGAAGTGGTAGGTCGGGAAATACATGCTGGAGAGGAGCTTCTGCCCGACCGTGGCCGTCCCCGTCCCCTCAAAGGTGTCGAAGCTGACCCACTCGGGGTTGATATCCAGCTCCATGGCCCGGCGGGCCCCGGCGGCCACCATCGCTCCCGCCAGGGTCGGTGGGTTCATGCCCGGGCCGGCCACATAGAGGAGGTGACCGGCGCCGTCGACGCCCAGCGCCGACCGCCAGGTGAGCACGTTCTCGTGCAGCGGGTCGCCCCACACCCCGATGGGGTTGGAGGTGGCGACCGCCAGCGTGGGGGCGGCCCCGTCGATGAGCAAGGACAGGTTCTGCCGGACCGCCAGCACGGCCGGCGTGAGCGTGACGTCGCGTCCCCACTGCCCCACGGTGGCCGAGCCGTTCCGGTAGACGACGAGGGACGCCGCCCCGGGGCGCAGCGGGGTGGCGGCCGCGCCGTCGAGGTACCAGCCGCCCATCGACTGGTCGAGCTGGAAGCCGGAGTTCATGGCGGCCACGAGGGACCCCCAGAGGGGGCGCGGCACGGCCCCGTCGTTGGGCCACGTGCCGGTGGGCTGGCTGGTGCCGGCGTAGAGGGCGACGCGGAGCCGGGCGGTGTCCATCCACGCCACCGCGACGGGCAAGCCGAAGTGATGCAGGGTGGTGGTGTAGACCGCGGGGGCGGCCTCGACACTCCGGCCAGCCGGCGCCCACACGCCGTCGCCTGGCACGGCGATCCAGGTGGTGGCGGTGATCGGTGCGGGGTGGGGCGGCGGGGGAGGGACGGTGGTGGTGGGTCGCGGTGCGGCCGTGGTCGATGTGGTCGGGGGGACCGGCGTGGTCGGAGGGACTGGCGTGGTCGGCGCCGGCGCGCCACTGGTGGAGGTGGGCCCGGCGTGCGGGGTGGGGGTCGCTGACGAGCAGGCGACGAGGACGGCGGCCGCGGCCGTGGCCGCCACCAGCGACCGCATTCGGTCCAGTATCCAGGCCAGCGGGGCCTACGTGGTGGTCAGGCCCTTGCGGACGTGCTGCTTGTCCTTCTTCTCCTGACGCTTCTCTTTGAGCGTCTTACCGGACTTCTTGGACGTGACCTTGCGGGGCGACTTGTCAGCCATGTCGACCCCCTTTCTTCGGGAGCAACCTACTCTCGCGCCGTCGAATGTTGTGGCCCTACTCGTCGAAGGGCTCGCCGATGTCCTGCAGGGCGTTCTTGAGCAGGGCCCGCACCCGGCGGGCGGTCGCCGGCGACAGGTGGGCGACCAGACCGGCGCCGGGGTGGCCGACCTCCTCGAGGGTCAGTTCGACCCGCAAGTCGGCGCAGCCGTCGCAGTCGTCGAGGGTGGCCACGGCCCAGGCCAGCTGGGCCTTCTCATCGTCGTCCGCGGGGTGGTCGTCGAGGCCGTAGCCGGCGAGTCGTTTCACGCCCAGCAGTCAACCATGGCGGCTCCCGGTCCCGGTGGCCCGGGCAGCCAAGGTGCGCAGTGTCGCGGCCGCCTCGGCGACGATATCTTCGATCAGCTCCGCCACCGTGGGGAGGGCGTCGATCAACCCCGTCACCTGGCCGGTGGGCAGAATGCCCGTTTCCAGGCGCCCTTCGACCATGGTGGCCCGGGTGAGCATGGGGGCGTTGGCAGCCATGGCCACCTGGGCCCAGGTGAGCTCACCGTGGCGCCTCATGGCCAGCCCTTCGCGCAGTAGGTCCGGCAGGCTGGTTCCCGTGAGCCGCCGGAGGCGCAAGGCGTTGGCAACCGCGGCGGCCAATGCGGCGGGGCCGGACCGCCTTTCGAGGCGATCGACGAGCTCGGTGCGGATCACCCGCTGCGGAGCGCCGTCGATGGCCCGGGTCACGACGGTGTCCGTAAGGGCCGCGGCCAGATACCGGGCCTTGACCTCGTCGGGGACGGTGCTCTCCTTCGTCAACAAGAAGCGGGTGCCCATGGCCACGCCGGCCGCCCCCCAGGCCAGGGCCGCCACCAGGCCCCGGCCGTCGTGGAAGCCCCCGGCGCCCAGCACCGGCCGGTCGACCAGGCTTGTGACCTGCGGCAGCAGCAGGCTGGTGGGAATGGCCCCGGTGTGGCCGCCGCCCTCGTGGCCCTGGGCGACCATGGCGTCGACCCCCATGGCGGCCACCTTCTCGGCGTGCCGGGGCGCCGCGATCGTCGGCATGGTGACCACGCCCGCGTCGCTCAGCCTGGCGATGAGGGCGGCGTTGGGCGCCTGGGCGAAGCTGGCCACCTGCACCTGTTCCCCGACGATCAGGTCGACGAAGCGGTCGATCTCGGCGTGGTCGGACCGCAGGTTGACGCCAAAGGGGTTGTCCGTGCGCTGGCGGACTTCCTTGATCGCCACCGCCAGTTGCTCGTAGGTCATGGTCGCCGAGGCCAGGACGCCCAGCCCGCCGGCAGCCGAGGTCGCCGCGGTCAGCCGGGGGCCGGCGACCCAGCCCATGCCGGTCTGGACGATCGGGTAGCGGACGCCCAGCAGGTCGCAGGCCGGCGTGCGCAGGGCCGCGGCCGGATCGACAGCGTTACTCATGGCGTCCTCAATCGGGTAGCTCGGTGTGGCGCCGGCCTTCCGGGTCGATGACCTCCCGGATCAGGCGCAGCTCCTCGGGGGTCGGGCCGCGGGTTGGCGCGATCGGCGTCGCCTGCGCCAGTTCGAACCCAGTGGCCGCCATCACCTCGTCCGCGGTCACGCCGGGGTGGACGCTGACCAGCCGCATCCGGTGATCAGGCCCACCGAAATCCAGGACCGCCAGGTTGGTGACCACCCGGCGCAGGTCGAAGAACTCGGTCGCGGCGCGGCCCGCGGCCGCGGCTCGGTTCCAGCCGACCCCCGTGACCACGTCGACCTGCTCGACGAAGACCCGTGGCGAATGGGCCACGACCCAGTAGCTGGTGGCGTGATTGACGGTGTTGCCGGGCGCGCCGCGGAAGCCGATGAGCTGCGTCTTGGGCGCCCGATAGTCGGGGCCGAGGGCCGCCAGGTTCTGGTTTCCGTACGGGTCGATCTGGGTGGCGCCCATGACCACGTGGCGGCGACCGGACCAAACCAGGTCGAACATGGACCGGTAGGGGTTGTAGTGCTCGACCACTTTCCCGTCGGGCCAGTCGAAGGCTTCGTCGCCGGCCACCAGGGCGGCTTCGCCGTCCGTGACCATGAGATCGGGCTCGAAGCTGGCCCGGGCCAGGCGGCCGGCGATCATGGGGATGGTGCCGATGGGGTTGGCGACGATCTCGCCGTCGCCCCGGAAACACTCGGCCAGGGCCACCACGCACACCTCGGCCCGCGTCGGGGCCATACCGCTCAACGGGCCGCCACCTTGCGCTGGAAGTCATCCTCGGGGATGTCGATCCACTCCTGCCGG
>DASXZS010000046.1:0-10484 GCA_036501785.1 Acidimicrobiales bacterium
ACACCTCGCCGCCCGGGAGCAGCGTGGCGTCTCCCGTCCCGAGGTCTTCGTCATCCGACGCGTGCGTGTCCTGGAAGTGCGCCAACGGGGGGGTCCCCAGCCCGGGAGCCAGCTTGAGCACCGACTCGGACCACGGCGCCGATGGCCCCGCATTGATGTTGCCGGTCGTCACGTACAGGTTGCCGGCCGCATCGACCGACGGGCCGCCGCCGCCCATCCAGATGGCCCCGCCGGTGCTCTGCGGCGTGACGTCGAACTGCACGCTCGGTCGGGCCCCGGCCTCGTCGACACCGACCAGCCAGCCGTGATAGGTGCCGCAGTCCCCGTCCAGGCCCCCGAACCCGACGTATACCCGCCCGTTGGCGACGGCCAGGGCGGCCCGTTGCTGCAGATGCACGAGATTCTCGCCGGCTGGTAGGACGGGGTCGGCGCTGACGGACCGCGTCACTGCACCGGTGTAGATGTTGAAGCCGACCAGCTGGTGGCCGACGGGGAGGTTGCCACCGTTGCTGACTTCGCCGACGACGTACACGGTGGACCGGCTGGTGTCGACGACCGGGGTGCTGGTGATGCCCAGGGGGGCGATGTCGCCGCAGCCCGCCTTCGTCGATGAGCTCGGGTCCTGCAGGGGCTGGCCGATGTTGCGGTGCCACAGGATGTGGCCGTCGTGGGCGTCGAGGGCGTACACGTTGTCGTCCTCCGTCGCCACGAATACTCGCCCGGCCGCCACTACCGGCTGGCCGTAGACGGACGCCCCATCCAACGAGTTCGACCACGCCCGACTCAGCGGGTTGAGGCTGGGCTCGCTGTTCTCCACCCCGCTCCGGGAGTTGTCCGCGTGGTAGGTCGTCCATTGCGTCGAGGCGCCGGCGGCTCCGCCCCACACCGCGCCGCCGACCAGGGCCGCACTGAAGACGGCCGCCGCCGTCCGGGTCATGCGCATCGCCACATCCTGCCGCATTCACCCGCCTGCCGCCCTTGACATCACCCCAAGAAAACGGTACCGTCTCGTTCCGGAACGGATCGTATCCGTTTCGTAGGTTCATCCACCGAGACCGGAGAGCTCCTTGCCCGCTGCCATCGACGCCGAACGCCGGACTGGCGGTCGCACCCTCGACAGCACACGCGACGCCGATATCCGGGCCGCGGTGCTGGAGCTGCTGGCCGAGCAGGGCTACGACCGGCTCACCATCGAGGCGGTGGCGGCTCGGGCCCGGGCCGGCAAGGCGACCATCTACCGGCGCTGGCCCTCGAAGGTCGAGCTGGTCCTCGACGCCGTCAACGATCTCAAGCCGACCGACTTCGAGCTGCCCGACACCGGCAACCTGGCCGACGACATCCGGGCCTACTTCGAGGTCGCCGCCGTCGGTGGGCCGCCCAACGCCTTCCCCCTCATCGCCGGGCTGGCGCCGGCGTTGCTGCATGACCAGGAGTTGGCGGCCGCCTTCCGGGAACACTTCGTCGGCCCTCGCATCGCCAAGCTGCAGTTCCTGCTGGACCGGGCCGTTGCCCGCGGCGAGGTCGACACCCGCCGCGACGCCGACCTGCTGTGCGCGGTGTTCCCGGCCTTCATGCTGCATCGCACCGTGTTCGGCAGTGAGGTGCCCGACGCCGACTACGCCCGCCGTATCGTCGAAGAGGTGCTGATCCCCCTTGCCACCGCTCCTTCCCCCCGGAGCCCTCATCCGAAGAGAGGCCATCGATGACCGCCGAAACCCAAGCGCCGGCCCGCCACCTCGGCCTGGCCCTGGCCATCATCTCCACCGCCCAGCTCATGGTGGTGCTCGACGCCACCATCGTCAACGTGGCGCTCCCGTCCATCCAGCGAGGGCTGCATTTCTCGCTGCAGAACCTGGTGTGGGTGACCACCGCTTACTCGCTGACGTTCGGCGGGCTGCTCCTCTTCGGGGGGCGGACCGGCGACCTGTTCGGGCGTAGACGGATGTTTTTCATCGGGATCGGGGTCTTTGCCGTGGCTTCCCTCTTGGGCGGGTTCGCCCAGACGGACGTCTGGCTGATCATCACCCGGGCCGCCCAGGGGGCCGGCGGCGCCATCGCCTCGCCCACCGCGTTGGCCCTCATCGCCACCAACTTCCCCGAAGGACCGGCCCGCAACCGGGCCATGGGGGTCTATGCGGCCATGTCCGGGGCCGGCGCCGCCGTTGGCCTGCTGGCCGGCGGGGTCCTGACCGACCTGGCTTCCTGGCGGTGGGTGCTGTTCGTCAACGTGCCGATCGCCGCGGTGGTGTTGCTCGTCGGGCCAGGCGTGCTCCGCGAGTCGGAGACCCGCGGGGGGCGGCTGGACGTGCCCGGCGCCATCACCGTGACTGCGGGCATGGGCCTGCTGGTGTACGGACTGACCAACGCCGCCAGCCACTCGTGGACGAGCACCACCACCCTGGCCTGCCTGATCAGCGCCGCGGTCCTACTGGTGGTGTTTGTGTTGTTCGAGGCCCGGTCGCGCCACGCCCTGATGCCGTTGCAGATCTTCGCCAACCGCAACCGCTCCGGCGCCTACCTGATGATGCTGTTCATCGGCGCCGCCATCTTCGGCATGTTCTACTTCCTCACCCAGTACCTGCAGAACATCCTGGGCTACAGCCCTCTGAAGGCCGGCCTGGCCTTCCTGCCAGTGGCGTTGACCATCGGGGTCTGCTCCCAGGTCGCGGCGCGCCTGGTCGGGCGCATCGGGGTGCGGGGGCCGCTGTTGGTGGGGCCGGTTGCGGCCATCGCCGGCCTGGTGTGGCTGTCGCAGTTGACCAGCACCAGCGGCTACCTCAGCGTCCTCGGGCCGATCCTGTGCATCGGCCTCGGCATGGGCTTCTCATTCGTCCCTCTCACCCTGACCGCGGTGTCGGGCGTCCAGCGTTCCGATTCGGGCTTGGCCTCGGCCCTGCTCAACACCGGGCAGCAGATCGGCGGGGCCATCGGCCTGGCCCTCCTGTCGACGGTCTCGGTCGAGGCCATCCGCAGCCGGACCGGGCAGCTGGCCGCCAGCCACGGCGGGCATCTGACCGTGGCCCTGCAACACCAGGCGGTGGTGCACGGCTATGACCGGGGCTTCATGGTCGCGACCGGCATCGCCTGCCTGGCGCTGCTGGTCTCTGTGATCGTGATCCGGGTGGACCGGCTCAGCCCGGAAGGCGACCCGGCCGAGGTTGCCACCGTGGCCGTAGCCGCCTGAGCGCTGGTGGTTCGGAGCCGGCGGGGCGCATCCGGCGCAGACCTACTACCCGCCGCTGGTCTCGCTCCGTGCTGCCGCGCCCCGTAACCTCCGCCGGGTGGCCGGCCACCCGCATCGTCACCACCAGGAACCGTCGGCCGAAGCCGATCGGGTTCGCCTGGCGGTCGCCCTGGGCCTGATCGTGGCCTTCATGGTGGTCGAGGTGGTGGTGGCGGCCTTGTCGGGGTCGCTGGTCCTGCTGGCGGACGCCGGCCACATGCTGGCGGATGCCGGAGCGATCGGCGCCGCCTTGTGGGCCGGGCACTTGGCTGCCCGCCCCGCGTCCGGCCCGTGGACGTTCGGTTTCAAGCGGGCGGAGATCCTTTCGGCGGCCGGCAACGGAATCTCCCTGCTGGTGGTGGCGGCCATCGTGACCTTCGTGTCGGTCCGCCGCCTCATCAACCCCCCAGTGGTCGACGGTCTGCCCGTGGTCATCGTGGCCGGCGTGGGGATTGCCGTCAACGTGTTGGCGGCCTGGATCCTGGCCCGGGCCAACCGATCAGGCCTCAACGTCGCCGGGGCCTTCCAGCACATTCTGACCGACCTGTACGGCTTCGTCGCCACCGTGGTGGCGGGCATCGTGATCATCGCGGCCGGCTACCGCCGGGCCGACGCGGTGGCCTCGCTCGTGGTGGTGGTGCTGATGCTGCGGGCCGCCTGGGGCCTGCTCAAGGCGTCGATCCGGGTCCTGCTCGAGGCCGCCCCCGAAGCGGTCGACCTGGCCGATGTGCGCGCCCATCTGCTGGAACCTGCCCACGTTCGGGACGTCCATGATCTGCACGTGTGGACCGTCACCTCCGACCTGCCTGCCCTGTCCGCCCACGTGGTGGTCGATGACTCCTGCTTCCTGGACGGCCACGCCCCCCAGGTCCTCGACGAATTGCAGAACTGCCTGGCCGGCCATTTCGATCTCGAGCACTCCACCTTCCAGCTGGAGCCGGCGAGTCACGCGGCCCACGAGACCGGCACCCATTCGTGAACGTCAGTCACCTCATCAGCACCTACGGCTACTGGGCGGTGTTCACGCTCGTCGGCCTGGAGAGCCTGGGTATACCGCTTCCTGGTGAGACGATTCTCATCACGGCCGGCACCTACGCGGGCCGGACCCATCGCATGTCGGTGTGGGGCATCTTCGCGGTGGCCGCGGCGGCGGCGATCATCGGCGACAACATCGGGTTCTGGATCGGCGACAAGGGCGGCTACCGCCTGCTGCGGCGTTACGGCCACTACGTCCGCATGGACGAGGCCAAGATCAAGATCGGCCGTTACATCTTCGATCGGCACGGCGGGAAGGTGGTGTTCTTCGGACGGTTCGTCTCCGTCCTGCGCACCTACGCGGCCTTCCTGGCCGGCACCAACCGCATGCACTGGCGCAGCTTCCTGGTGTACAACGCCGCCGGCGGTCTGGTCTGGTCCGCCATCTACGCCTTCGTCTCCTACTCGATCGGCAACACCCTGCGGAACGCGTCGGGGACCATCAACATCGTCCTCGGCGTGGTAGCCGCGGTGGCGATCGTGATCGCCATCCTGGTGGTGCGCCGGCAGGCAAAGCGGCTCACCGCGGTGGCCGAGGCGGCCTATCCCGGCCCCCTGCCGGACTGACCTACCTCAGGCGAACAGGCGCGTCGCCGGGTCGCGCTCGTGCTCGAGCAACCAGGCCTTGCGGTCGACCCCCCAGCCGTAGCCGGTGAGGCCGCCATCGGCCCCGATGACCCGGTGGCATGGGACGATGATGGAGATCGGATTACGGCCGTTGGCGGCCCCGACCGCCCGGACCGCGGCCGGGCGCCCGATCGCCTCGGCGAGGGCCGCGTAGCTGGTGGTCTCGCCGTAGGGGATCGCCCGCAGGGCGGTCCACACCTCGACCTGGAAGGGGGTGCCGTGCAGCTCGAGCGGCAGGTCGAACTCCCGGCGGGTGCGGGCAAAATACTGGTCCAGTTGCACCCGGGCCTCCTCGAAGGCGTCGGCTTCGAGCGTCGAGTCCGGCACGGGGGCCGGGCAGCGCGGGTGGTCGGCGAGGTACAGCCCGGTCAACATCTGGTCGTGGCCGTCGAGGCGGATGCGGCCGACGGGGGAAGCGACGTGACGGTACCGGGTCGGGGCGGTCGCAGTGGTGGTCATGGTGTTCATGCTGGCCGGTTCGGAACGCTCAGGCTGGCCATATCCGGACAGGGTTCGCCGTCTGTCCGGATCCGTCCGATGTGACCTCGGCGCGGGCGGTATACCTGGGGTGTGGACCTGCTTTCTGCTGTGGTGACGACGGGGATCTATTGCCGGCCGGGGTGCGCGGGGCGGCCGCGTCCCGACCACGTCAAACCGTACGCCCTGGCGGCCGCCGCCGAGGCGGATGGCTTCCGGCCCTGCTTGCGCTGCCGGCCGTACCGATCGTCTCGACCGTTGTCGTGGAGCGGGTCGGAGCTGGTGTGCCGGGCCGTACAATTGATCACCGATGGCGCGCTCGACGGCCCGACCGAGGGCCAGCTGGCGGCTCGGCTCGGGGTGTCCGGCCGCCACCTCCGCCGTCTTTTCATCCAGGAATTGGGCGTGACGCCCGACGCGCTGGCCCGGTCCCGACGGGCCCACTTCGCCCGCCGCCTCCTGGACGACACCGATCTCAGCATCGCCGGCGTGGCGTTCGCGGCCGGGTTCGGCAGCGTCCGCCAGTTCGGCCGGGCCTGCCACGAGGTCTTCCGGGCCGCGCCGGGCGACCTGCGCGCCCGCCGGCGAGTGACCGACCGGCTCGTCGCCGACGGCGGGTTGCGGTTGCGGCTGCCGTTCGAGGGGGCCCTCGACTGGGATGCTCTTGTGGCCTACTTCCAGGCCCGGGCCATTCCGGGCGTCGAGCACGTGGAAGGCGACACCTACCGGCGCACGGTCGTCGTCGACGGCGACCCGGGCGTCCTCGAACTGGCGCCGGGCCGCCCCGGCCAACTGCTGCTGCGCGCCCACCTACCGCACTGGGAGCAGCTCATCCACCTGGTCCACCGGGCCCGCCGCATCGCCAGCCTCGACTTCGACCTGGAGGAACCGATCGGGCAGTTGTCGGGTGACCCCTTGCTGGGGCCGTTGATCGACGCCCGGCCCGGCCTGCGGGTGCCGGGCACGTGGGATCCCTTCGAGACCGGGGTGCGAGCCATCATCGGCCAGCAGGTGTCGGTCGCCGGGGCCACCACCCTCGCTGGCCGGCTGGTGGCGAGGCTCGGCGCGCCCGTGCCCGGCCTGGCCGCCATGGGACTCACCCACACGTTCCCGACTCCGGAAACCCTGGCTGGCGCAGACCTGTCCGGATCGGGGCTCACCGCGATTCGCCAGGACGCCATCGCCGCCTTCGCTCGGAGCGTCATCGAGGGCGCCGTCCGCCTCGACCGCAGCGCCGGCCTGGACGACCTGGTGGCGTCAATCACGGCCATCGACGGGCTCGGGCCC
Source organism: Acidimicrobiales bacterium (assembly GCA_036501785.1). GTDB lineage: Bacteria > Actinomycetota > Acidimicrobiia > Acidimicrobiales > Palsa-688 > PALSA-693. The sequence goes on from DASXZS010000046.1 coordinate 6,650, forward strand.
TGGACGGCGCACTACATCGCCCTCCGCCTGGGCGAGCCGGACGCCTTTCCGGCTACCGATCTCGGCGTGCGCCGGGCCCTGCGCGCCGGGCTTGCCGGCGAGGCCGGACTGGCTGGTGACCGGAGGCCCGCCGCCGGCCTCGGCGAGAAGTGGCGGCCGTGGCGAGCTGTCGCCACCGCCCACCTGTGGGCCGCGGCCGGCGCCGGCGGCGCCGACGCCAGGGGGGAGTGACAGCCCCATGATGCGGGACATCGTCGGCTGAGTGCCCCAGCAGTTCCAGATAGCGCGGTAGCTTCTCGCCCATGGTGCTTGCCCCTTCGACGCCGACCCCGACGCCGGCGTGGGCCGCCTACCAGGATCGGGTCGGACGCCTGAAGGCCCAGTACGCCGCTATACCGGCCGGCCAGCCGGTGCGCCTGGCCAAAAAGACGTCCAACCTCTTCCGGCCCCGGGCCCGCACCACCACACCCGGACTCGACGTGGCCGTCTTCGACGGGGTCATCGCTGTCGACCGCGAGGCGCGCACCGCCGACGTGCAGGGCATGACCACCTACGAGCATCTCGTCGACGCCACCCTGCCGTACGGGCTCATGCCGCTCGTCGTCCCCGAGCTCAAGACCATCACCCTCGGAGGCGCCATCAGCGGGCTGGGCATCGAGAGCTCGTCCTTTCGCAACGGCATGCCGCACGAGTCGGTCCTGGAACTGGACGTCCTCACCGGCGCCGGCGAGGTCCTCACCGTCAGCCGCGACGGGGAGCACGCCGCCCTCTTCTATGGGTTCCCGAACTCCTACGGGACGCTGGGTTACGCCCTGCGAGCCAAGATCGACCTGGAGCCGGTGTGTCCCTTCGTCCACCTTCGCCACGTGCGGTTCACCGATTTCGCGGCCCTCACTGAGACCCTGGCCGAGGTGTGCGCCGCCGGCGCCTTTAACAGCGAAGCCGTCCAGTTCGTCGACGGTACCGTCTTTTCCCCTGACGAGTGCTACCTGACCCTCGGATCCTGGGCGGAGGAGGCCCCGGCCCCCAGCGACTACACCCGGGCCGGCATCTACTACCGGTCCATCCAGTCGCAGGCCGAGGACTGGCTCACGGTGCGGGACTACCTGTGGCGGTGGGACACCGACTGGTTCTGGTGCTCCCGAGCCTTCGGCGCCCAGCGGCCGTGGGTGCGCCGCCTGGCCGGCCCCCGCTTCCTGCGCAGCGACACCTACTGGAGGATCCTGGCCCTCGAAGAACGCTTCCACCCCAAGGCCACCATCGACCGCTGGCGGGGCCTGCCGGCACGGGAAAACGTCATCCAGGACGTCGAGCTGCCGATCAGCCGCCTGTCCGAGTTCGTGGCCGGATTCCAGCGGGAAGTGCCGATCTCGCCGTTCTGGCTGTGCCCGCTGCGCCCGCGCGACCCGGCGGCGGTCTGGGAGCTGTACCGCCTCGACCCGGCCACTCTGTATGTCAACGTCGGCTTCTGGTCCAGCGTCGCCCTGCAACCGGGCATGGACGCCGCCCACCACAACCGTTGGGTAGAACGGGAAGTGGACCGCCTGGGTGGGCGGAAGTCCCTCTACTCGACGGCGTTCTACGACGAGGACCATTTCTGGGATCTGTACAACGGCTCGGTGTACCGCGACCTCAAGCAGCGCTACGACCCGGCCGGCCGTCTGCTCGACCTGTATGCCAAGTGTGTCCGCAACCGCTGAGCTCACCAGGAGGTTTTGGAAAAAGATGCCCGCTCGTTCGCAGGTAGCGCCCGTACTGGCCGGTGTCGTCGGCGTCGGCCGGCCCGTCGGCTTCGCGGCCTACGACGGCAGCACCGCCGGTCCCGCCGAGCCGGTCAGCCGCATCATCGTCCGCGATCCCCGAGCCTTGCGGTACGTGGCCACGGCCCCGAGCGACCTGGGCCTCGCCCGGGCCTACGTGTCGGGGTACCTCGACGTGGAGGGGGACGTCTTCGCCACCCTGGAGATGCTCGCCGGCGAGCACGTGGGCTCGCTCTCCTGGGCGGACCGCCTCGACGTGCTGCGCCGTCTCGGGCCGTGGATCCTCCAGCCCATCGCCCCGCCGTCCCAAGAGACCCGCCCGGGTCTGTGGTGGGGTTGGCGCCACTCGCTAGCTCGCGACTCCAAGGCCATCAGCCACCACTACGACGTGTCCAACCGGTTCTACGAGTGGATCCTCGGGCCGACCATGGCCTACACCTGCGCCGTCTACCCCGGCGAGGACGCCAGCCTGGACGAGGCCCAGGAGGAAAAGGTCGACCTGGTGTGCCGCAAGCTCGACCTGCAGCCCGGGCAGCGCCTGCTCGACGTGGGCTGCGGGTGGGGGACGATGGTCGTCCACGCGGCCCAGCACTACGGGGTGCGGGTGATCGGCGTCACCCTGTCCGGCCAGCAGGCGGAGTACGGCCAGAAGCGCATCGCCGAGCTGGGCTTGTCCGATACCGCGGAGATCCGGCACGAGGACTACCGCCAGGTCACCGAGACCGGCTTCGACGCCATCAGCAGCATCGGGCTCACCGAGCACATCGGGGCCAAGAACCTGCCGGCCTACGCCCGTTTTCTGGTCGGCAAGCTGCGACCGCAGGGCCGCCTGCTCAACCATTGCATCACCCGGCCGGCGACCTCGGTCCCGGCCCGCACGGGTGGTTTCATCAACCGGTACGTGTTCCCCGACGGCGAGCTGGAAGCGGTCGGCACCATCGTGTCGGCGCTCCAAGATGCCGGGCTGGAGGTTCGCCACGAGGAGAACTTCCGGGAGCACTACGCCCGGACGTGCGCGGCCTGGGGCGCCAACCTCGATGCCCACTGGGATGAAGCCGTCGCCGAGGTCGGCGAGGGAAGGGCCCGGGTGTGGCGGCTGTACCTGGCGGGGTCGCGGCTGGGCTTCACCCAGCACAACATCGAGCTGCACCAGGTCCTGGCCACGCGCACCACGGGCGGCCTGTCCGGCATGCCGCTGGTCCGCGTCGACTTCAGCCGGGCCCGCCTGGTCAGTCCGTCTTCACGATAAGCACTGAGGAGCTGGCGCCGTGCGCCACCGAGTTGGGGACGGACCCCAGCACCCGGCGGGCGCCCTGCATGCCCTTGCTCCCCACCACGATGAGGTCGGCATCCACGGCCAGGGCGGTGTCCAGGATGGCGTCGGCCGCGCTCCCCGACACCGCGTGCTGTTCGGTCGTGAGACCCTGGCCCCACGTGGCAGCCGCCTTCTCGCCGATCTGCCTGGCCGCTTCGGCCTGCAAGCCTTCGGACGCGCCCGTCTCCACGAGGGCGGCGCCCGAGGCGCTGCCCATGCCCGAACCTGACTTGCGGTAGGCCGTCACGACGTGCAGCGTGGCCCCCAACTGACGGGCCAGGCTGGCCGCAGTCTCCACCGCCTTGTCAGCCGTCGCTGACCCATCGGTGCCTACGACGATCCGGTGATACACCATGGTCCCTCCCTCGGTGCGTGCGGGGCCCTCGAGGGTCAGAGTAATGCTCCGGTCCGGGCTGCGCTGCGGTCGGTCCCTTTTGCCGAGGCGGTCCGGTTCCTTGAGCCGGGCCGGGGCCGGGCGGCCGGGTTAGCGTGAGTTGGTGACCGATTGGGCGACGATCTCCTCGCTGGCGACCGCCGGCGGGACGCTGGTGCTGGCCATCGCCACCTTCTCGGCCGTGCGCTCGTCCAACCGTTCGGTGCGGTTGGCCGAGGAGTCCCTCATGGCCGGGTTACGCCCGTTGATCGTCCAGTCCCTGACCACCGACCCCAGTCACAAGGCGCTATGGGCCGACCGCCATGTGGCGGTGGTCGAGGGCGGCCGGGCGGTGGTCGAGGAGAACGACGGGATCATCTACCTGGC
>DASXZS010000047.1:0-2104 GCA_036501785.1 Acidimicrobiales bacterium
CATCGCCAGGCGGATCATCGAGCGGGACGCCGAGCCTTGGCGGTTCGGCCGCGCGGACTACGACGAGGCCGTGGAGCACCTTCGCGCTGACCGGCGTCTCGCGTTGACCGGCCGGGTGGAAACCACTCCCTGGGACCGGGAGCTGAGCCCGGCCATGGCCGCGGCCAATATCGCCGTGCACGAGGAAGCCATCGTCGACCTGCTGCTGGCCGACCTGCGCTGAACGCCTCTACCGTGGCCGGCAGACAATGGTGCTGGCCAACGACATCCTGCACCAGTTGGACCCAGCCGTCGGTCATCGCCTTTGCCGGGCGTGGCCGACCTGATTGATCAGGTCCCAACCGAAACTCGCCGACCATGGCCCGGTACCGGCCGACGGATGCTGATTCGGCGCCGGAGTCGCTGGCGGGCAACCCCGGCGCCGGGGCGCTGGTTGACCAGCTTCCCGTTCATAACACGGTTGAGCTGGGGCGGAGGTTCAGGAACGCCGGGAGCCGGGGTATCCGATCACCGCGGCGACCGGGAGGGCGGTGCGGGGGGCGTAGGGGATGCGCCAGAGGCCGCCGGGGGCGGCGGCGTGGGCTTCGTCCTGCCAGGGGTGGGCCTGGGCCGGGGCGCCGACGCAGAGGTCGTGGACCAGGAGGGCGGCCATCAGGACCCGGGTCGTCGAGGGGGCGAAGGCCTCGACTCCGAAGTGGGGGGCGCCGGCGTAGGCGGCGGCCAAGGCACGGTTCTTGGTAACGGAGCGGGTCTTGGTGGGCGGGGCCACGTTCAGCGAGACGGTGGTCCCGGCGTGGCGGGCCACGGTGGCACGCCAGCGCTGGAGACGTTTGGCCAGGACGTAGTTGGGGCCCTGCTGGGCGATCATGCTGTCGTTCACGCCGGGACCGTCATCTGTATCGAAGGCAGGTGAGTAGGCCTCCCGGAACATGCGGCGACCCGATGCGGCCAGAGCCAGCTTGGCCGCCAGCGATCGCTCGGCGAACCGTTGACGGGACTCGGCCACCGCCTCGGGTGGCACCGCGAACACGTCGGTCGGCGTGGCCAGGAAGGCCAGCGCGGCATCCGGACGAGCCCCTAGCAGCCGGACGGTCAGCGCGTCGACGGCGGAAGCCACGCGGACGTTGGCGGCGCCGTCGGCGTAGACGTAGTTGCCGAGGACCAGGGGACCGTCGATCGTGGCCAGCCAGTCGGCCACGGCGGGAAGGTCCGCGGCCAGGTCGAGACCCGCGTCCTGGGCGAGATCGAGGCCGACCTCCGTGGACGACGCCGTGACCCCCGGCGGCCGGGCGACCGGGACTTGCAGCGTGCCGGCGCCCCGGCGGGCGGTCTCCAGTACCCGCGCCCAGATCGCGGGCAGGGCCAGGTCCACGCCGACGACGTGTGCGCCCCAGCCGAGCAGGACCGGGAGCGGCCCGACTTCGGCGCCCGCGCCGAGCACCACCACCGAGTGACCGGGCAGGGCCAGCCACTCCGGGTGGGCGGCTACCGCTCGGACCGCTTCGGCGCAGGAGGGTTCCATGATTCCGCGCGCGATCCACGCGTCCAGCTGACGGGCCAGCGCACCCCCGCTGAGCTGCTCGCCCCGGTACGGGATGGTCAGCGAACGCTCGGCCTCGCCGTCACCGGTCACGGTGACCGTCATCGGGGACGGCCCGGCCGGCGTAGCCGACACCACCGAAGCCAGTTCAGACTCCGCCCCATCAGCCGCGACGACCCGCATCCGCTGGTGTAGCGACTCCAGCCCACCCCGGGCCACCGCCAGCGCCGCGTCGGCCGACGGCAGCCCCGCCTCAATCAGCCGCCGGAAGTGCCCCAGGTACCGCCGCCGCCAATCCCGTTCCTGCTCGGCGGCCTTCGCCCCCGCCGGGTCCACCGGCCGCAGCGCGTCCGCCACCACCGCACGCCCGAGCGCCGACGTGCTCCGCCGCCCGTCCGCAGACTCCGGAAACTCAACGCCCATACTGGCTCCCGTCGCCACCGTCGCCCCTACGGTAACGGTCAGCCCGCAAACGGTCAGCCCTTGAGCGATCCCGACATCAGCCCCTGCACGTAGTACCGCTGCAGCGACACGTACAGCGCCACGCACGGGATCATCGCGATG
>DASXZS010000048.1:0-2141 GCA_036501785.1 Acidimicrobiales bacterium
AGAGGCCCTTGCTCGTCTCGTGCCTCGATGAGCCCGTGTGGAGCAGTAACGGCCCGCCGAGAGATAGTTCGCTAGGTTCAGGCGGCGATGCTGTAGTTCCATTCTCCGTGCGTACATGGTGGTGATAATGAACGCCAGACCGGCGGTGAGATCGGCCACCGCCCCCCGGCCGGCCAGGACGCCGATATCGTCGGCCCAGTCAAAAGCGGCGACGCCGAGGGAAGGCCGGAGCCGTTTGGGTGGGCAGCACCGAAGTTGCCGGTGTCGGGGCCGGAGTGTGGTAGCGGGTCGTTGGGTGTGTTTCTTGTCTGTTGCCTGGGCGTGGCATCACAGTTCTTCGATGGTGATGTCGGCCAGGTGGGCGAGGAACGCAAGTTGGTCGTCGGTCCAGTCCCGGATGACGTAGTCCATGACGCACATGGCGCCCACGACAGGGCAGTCGGCGGCGACCAGTGGGATACCGGCATAAGCGGTGACGCCCAGATCGCGGACCGCTCTGTTTGCGACCAGGGCGGGGTGGTTTCGCGTGTCGGCGACGATCAAGGGTCGGCGGGTGGCGACGGTGTGCTGACAGATCGAGTACTCCAGGGTCGTCTCCCGAGAGACACCGAGATGGTCGGGGAGGCCGTGGGCACCGAGAAAGAATTGGCGGTCGGTGTGGACCAGGCACACCAGGGCGATCGGGGCTTCTATCACCTCGCCGGCCAGCCGGGCCAGACGATCGAAGAGCTGCGGGGGCGGCAGGGCGCGCCGGTCGGAGCGGCGGCCCGCCGCGATGCCACCACGGTCGACGGGGGCCGTTCGGACACTCATGTCGGCCAGCCGTGGCGTATCGGATACCCCGGTCCGATCGGGTGACCTCCCAGCCGGCCACGACTAAAACTAAAACGACGCTCGTGGTGGCCGATCCGGACGATGGTCGCTTCGGCCACGGTGGCGGCGGGGCTCACCGTGGTGTCGCCGGCGTAGTCGAGGAGCGGCCCGTCGAGGGTCCCTTCGATGTGGAGGCAACCGCCGTCGTTGACCGCGGCACCCTGGCAGGTGCCGGCGAGCACGGCGTGGCCGCCGACCGCCACGAACAGGCCCTCGGTGCGCCCGGCGATACAGGCGTAGCCGCCATGGGTTACCACCACTCCACCGTGAGCGGTGCCGGCGAGAACCAGTATCCCTCCGGCGGCGACGTGGATCCGGCCGGCGACCTCGCCAGGGACGGTCATTTCCGTCACCACGGTCAGATCCTCGACGCCAGCCTCTGCCGGGCGGGGAATGGGCTCGGCTGATGGGCCGCCGGCTGTGTTGGCTCGCTGCGCGCCCATCAGGACCGTCCGTGAGGGCCGGGCCGCCCGGGGATGCCACCATCGACGGGGGCGCGAGCCTCGGCGGAGGCCAGTTGATCCAGGAGACGTTGGGTGGCGCTGAGGACGGCGCCGGGTCGGGTCGGCCATCCCGGTCGTCGCAGCGCTTCGAGCTCGAGGGTGACCAGCAGCGTGGTTTGGACGCGGGCGGCCCGTTCGGGCCCGGCGTCGAGCAGACAAGCGGCGATGCCCGCCGCGGCGGTCGCCCACGCGTCGTCGGAGGTGTCGGCAGGACTGGCCGCCGTTCCCGGCCGCTCGGGGGGACGGTGAGCAACCGCGTTGAGCCACGCCCAGGGGGGCACCGGGCGCCGCTGGGCCCGGTACAGGTCGGCGGCCCGGCCCTCGACGACCGCCGTCGCTTCAGCCACCACCGCGGCCGCCTCCTCGGGCGTGACCCCCGGTAGCGGCTTGGTACTGGTGCGGCGATTCCATAGCCACATGATCGTGTTCCTCTCGTCGTTGGTGCGTTGCCGGCGGTCGCGCCGGCCCCGCGGATTTAGGTTCAACCGTGCATTGCCGGTCCATTCCGGTGAGCTCGAAGACCCTGCGGGCCATCCGGTTCGGGGAGCGCAGGACGACCTGTCCGGCGCCGCCGGGCAGTTCGCGGCAGGCCCGGACGATCACCCCGACACCCAAGCAGTCAAAAAGCCCGGCATCGGCCAAGTCCACCACCACCCGGGCCGGACGGCGCCCGATCGCCTCAACCAAGGCCCCCCACAACAACGGCGACGTGGCCACATCCACCTCACCGCGCACCCACACGTGGCGGCACACCCGCTAAAGCGG
>DASXZS010000049.1:0-1591 GCA_036501785.1 Acidimicrobiales bacterium
CCGGGACCCGGACCACCCCGTCGATCTCCGGCGCCTCCATGTGGCTGCGAGCGACGTCGGGCTCGTCGACGAGCACCCGCAGCGTCCGTCCGACGTGGCTGCGGCGCTGGTAGGCAGTGATGGTGTCCTGCAGCTCGGTGCACTCGGCCAGCCGCTCGGCGGCGAGGTGGGGGGCGACGCGGGCCGGCAGGCCCAGGGCGTAGGTGCCGGCCTCGGGGGAAAAAGGGAAGAATCCCGCCCAGTCGAGCTCCGCTGCGGTCAGGAACGCCAGCAGCTGGTCGTGGTCGTCTTCGGTTTCGCCGGGGTAGCCGACAATGAACGAAGAGCGCAACGCGGCATCGGGATGGGCCGCCCGGATGCGCTCGATGCGGGCCAGGAACCGGTCGCCGTCGCCCCAGCGGCGCATCCGGCGCAGATGCGGGCGCGACACGTGCTGCAGGGAGAGATCGAAGTAGGGGCAGCCGGTTTCGCCCATGACATCGATCAGACCGTCAGTGAGCTCGGATGGATACAAGTACAACAGCCGGGTCCGGGCCACCCGGGCCGCCACCGCCCGTACCAGGGGCTCGATGGGCGGGCGGTGACCGGGTTGGCGAACGCCCAGGTCCCGCCCGTAGGACGCCAGATCCTGGGCGACCAGGACCACCTCTTCGACGCCCAGGGCGTCCACCTCGGCCAGGATCTCGCCCATCTCCCGGGACCGCTGGCGACCCCGGAACGACGGGATGGCGCAGAACCCACACTTGCGATCGCAGCCCTCGGCCACTTTGACGTACGCCCAGGGGGCTCGGGCCGGCGGCCGGGGCAGGTTGAGCAGATCAAACGACGGCACCCGCCGCGTGGCTTTGCCCTTGGCGGTCAGGGTGATGGGCACACCGAAGCCGGCCACCAGGTCCGCTTCCGGCAGCGCCTCGGCCAGCTCGTCGCCGTACCGCTCGGCCAGGCACCCGGTGACGACCAGGCGAGCTCCCGAGCGCCGGGCCTCAGACAGGGCGAGCACGGTCTCGATCGACTCCTGCCGGGCCGATTCGATGAAGGCGCACGTGTTGACGACCACCAGGTCGGCCCCCTCCGGACCGGCCGCGAGGCGGTACCCGTCAGCCTCCAGGGTGCCGGCCAGCTTGTCGGAGTCCACCTGATTCTTGGGGCATCCGAGCGTCTCCAGCCAGTACTGCACCTTTGCAGCCTAAGCCATCGAGCGGTGCCGGGCCCCTGCGTCTCGCTACGACACAGGGGCCCGGTACCACTTCGGTTACTTCTTGCTACCGAGCATCCGGTTCATCTTGGTGCCGCACACCGGGCAGGTTCCCTGCGCGGCCGGGCGCCCGTTGGCCAGGGTGACTTCCTGGCCCTCGAACTGACGCTTCTCCTTGCACTTGACGCAGTAGCCCTCGTAGGTGGCCATGCCCGTTCCTCCTCAGTTTCGGATGGGACTCGACCACGCTACTTACCGGTGGAGCGCAACACGGTGACCCCCCGCCTGTCGGGGTCCAGGCGCCGGACCTCGCCGGGGACGTGTTCGGCGTCGAGGAGGCGCGCCGCGGCGGCCACCAGCGCCGGCGCCGCGGTCGTTTCGGACACCGCCAGGAGG
>DASXZS010000050.1:0-6268 GCA_036501785.1 Acidimicrobiales bacterium
GGTAGCCGGTCTCCATCGCGCCGAGGACGCCGCCCCGTTCGCTCAGCCGGTCCAGTTCGGCCAGCACCGCCTCCTCGACCAGGTCGGTCAGGTCCTCCACCGCGAAGCTGCCCTGGAGGGGGTTCTCGTTGCGGGCCAAGCCCCATTCCTGGTTAATGATCATCTGGATGGCCATGGCCCGCCGCACCGACTCGGTGGTCGGTGTGGTCACCGCCTCGTCGTAGGCGTTGGTGTGCAGGCTGTTGGCGTTGTCGTAGATGGCGCACAGCGCTTGCAGGGTGGTCCGGATGTCGTTGAAGGCCATCTCCTGGGCGTGGAGCGACCGCCCGGAGGTCTGGATGTGGTACTTGAGCTTCTGCGAGCGGGCGTTGGCGCCGTAGCGGTCGCGCATGGCCACGGCCCAGATTCGGCGGGCCACCCGCCCGATCACCGTGTACTCGGGGTCCATGCCGTTGGAGAAGAAGAAGGAGAAGTTGGGGGCGAAGGCGTCGATGTCCATGCCCCGGGCCACGTAGGCCTCCACGTAGGTGAACCCGTTGGCCAGGGTGAACGCCAGCTGGCTGATGGGGTTGGCCCCTGCCTCGGCGATGTGGTAGCCGGAGATGGACACCGAGTAGAAGTTGCGGACGTCGTGGTCGATGAACCACTCCTGCATGTCCGCCATGACCCGCAGGGAGAAGTCGGTCGAGAAGATGCAGGTGTTCTGGCCCTGGTCCTCCTTGAGGATGTCCGCCTGGACGGTGCCGCGCACCTGCCGGAGGGTACGGGCCGTGACCTCCGCCGGGTCCTCGTCAGGGTTGCGGGCCAGCTGGGCGTCGATGGCCGTGTTGAGGAACATGGCCAGGATGGTGGGGGCCGGTCCGTTGATGGTCATCGACACCGAGGTGGCGGGATCGCACAGGTCGAAGCCGCGGTACAGCTCCTTCATGTCCTCCACGGTGGCGATCGACACGCCGGAGTTGCCGACCTTCCCGTAGATGTCCGGCCGGCGAGCCGGGTCGAACCCGTACAGGGTGACCGAGTCGAACGCCGTTGACAGGCGGGTGGCGGGCTGGCCCTCCGAAAGGAGGTGGAAGCGCTGGTTGGTGCGGAAGGCGTCGCCCTCGCCGGCGAACATGCGGGCCGGGTCCTCCCCCTCCCGCTTGAACGAGAACACGCCGGCGGTGTAAGGGAATTCCCCTGACAGGTTCTCCTCGCGCAGCCAGCGCAGCAGCTCGCCGTGGTCGGCGTAGCGGGGCAGGGCCACCCGGGGTACGGGCGTACCTGACAGCGACGCCCGGGACCGCTTTTCGGTCCGGTACAGGGTCGCCCGGGCCGGCCAGGCCGCCAGCAGCTCGCGGCTGGCGTCGGGGAGCTGGGCGTTCGCTTCGGCCGCGTCGGCCAATTGTTCGACCTCGACGGCGGCGGCCGACCGGCCCTGGTCGGCGAGCAGCTTCGTGACCTCGCGAAGTTGCTGCTCCCGACGGGCCGCGGCCGCCTCCCGGTCGGTGGCCCGGTGATAGTCACGGACCGTCTCGGCGATCTCGGCCAAGTAGCGAGTGCGGTCCGCAGGGACGATGGCCTGACCGCGAGTCGAGGTCCGGGTGGCCACGGGGGCGAGCGCGCCGGCAGTCAGGTGGAGGCCACCGCCGGAGAGGGCGTCCCGGAGGAACTGGTAGAGGGCGGTGACGCCGTCGTCGGCAAAGCGGCTGGCGACTGTCCCGAACACGGGCAGCTCCTCGAGGGCCACCCCGGGGTGTTCACCGTTGCGGGCCAGCTGCCGGCGCACGTCCCGCAAGGCGTCCTCGCCGCCTCGGCGCTCGAACTTGTTGATGGCCACCGCGCCGGCGAAGTCCAGCATGTCGATCTTCTCGAGTTGTGACGCGGCCCCGAACTCCGGCGTCATCACGTAGAGGGAGAAGTCGACGTGGGGCACCACCGCCGCGTCCCCCTGGCCGATTCCCGGTGTCTCCACCATGATCAGATCGAACCCGGCGGCCCGGCAGGCCGCGATGGCCTCGTCCAGGCAGGCGGGCAGTTCGTGGCCGGAACCCCTGGTGGCCAAGGACCGGAAGTACACCCGCCCACCCGGTCCGGCCCACCCCTCGCCTTCCCCCTCGCTTCGGCCGGCGCCGGCCCCGGCCGCCCCGGCGCCGGCGTCGATGGCGTTCATGCGGATGCGGTCACCGAGGAGGGCGCCGCCGCCCTTGCGCCGGGAGGGATCGACCGCCAGGATGGCCAGGCGCAGCTTGTCCTCCTGGTCGATGCGGAAGCGGCGAACCAGTTCGTCGGTGAGCGAGGACTTGCCCGAGCCGCCCGTCCCGGTGATGCCCAGCACCGGCGCGGGATGATTGCTGGCAGCCCGGATGATCACGTCCCGGGCGGTGGCGTCGAGTTGGCCCGTCTCCGCGGCGGTGATCACCCGGGCCAGCGCCCGGTGGTCGCCACCGAGGAGACCCTCCAAGTCGGCAGCTCCGGGCGGGTCGATGGCGTGGTCGCACGCCACGATCATGGAGTTGACCATGGCCGCCAACCCCATCGCTTGGCCGTCCTGGGGCGAGAAGATGTGGGCCACCCCGTAGGCCTGCAGCTCGGCGATCTCGGCCGCCACGATGGTGCCGCCCCCGCCGCCGTACACCAGGATGTCGCCGCGGCCGGCGGCGCGCAGCCGATCCACCAGGTAACGGAAGTACTCCACGTGCCCGCCCTGATAGGAGCTAACCGCCACACCCTGCACGTCCTCCTGGACCGCGGCCGTAACCACCTCCTCCACAGACCGGTTGTGACCCAGGTGGATGACCTCGGCCCCCTGGGCTTGCAGCAGCCGGCGCATGATGTTGATGGCGGCGTCGTGGCCATCGAACAGGCTCGCCGCGGTGACGAAACGGACCGGGTGGGTCGGCCGGTGCAGCGCGGGGGCGTCCTCGGTGGCCGACATGGTCCAGATCTTACCGGAACACTTGGACGTCCAAGTAACCGCAGGAGCCGTGACCGCGGCGGCGTCCTGGAGGGTGACGCGTCAGCTCGGACGCGTCGGGGGGTTAGGCCAGGGTTAGGCCGCAGATTCCTCGCCCAGCAGCGGTCCGACGTACTGCGTTCCCCGCCGATGATGGTCGGCCCGGGCCAGATCTCGTAAGATGCGGACGGCGGCAGCCGGACTGAGGGACTCAAACGGCGACTCGGGCGGCGCCTCATCCGGCAGGGGTGCGTCGCTCATGGCTGGTTGTACTGCCATCGGTGCACGCGGCTGGTGGTCAACATCAATGTCCACGGTGCCAGGTCGCTCCCACCTGCACCTCCACGGATGCCCAACCGTCGCCCAAGAGCCAGCCGGGCCGGCTGGTCCGTCAGGTGGCCTCGACCATGAACTGTCCAGGTTCGGTGATGGTGATCACGCCTCCCCACATGCACTCGCAGGTGCAGGTGTTCGTCAGCGCCGGCATTTCGGTAATCGTCACCGATACGGCACCGGGGGCCCACGGGGTCGTGGTGACGGGCACGCACGGCATGGGTGTCAGCACCCCGAGGGCGGCGGCAGTCGCCGACGCCACCTCCGGGTTGCTCGGTGTGTTGCACATGCCGAAGGTCGGGATGTTGTCCATCGGAACGAAATCCATGATGGTGGCGGCGGGCAGGCCACTCGCCGTGACGCCCGTGGGGGTGGCGTTGAGCGGAGCGGGTGTCACGCCAAACGAACATGTCATCATGGCCCCTGTTACCACTTGCTGCCCCATGATCAACTCCTTCCGCTGGTCGCCAGCTTATCGCCCGCCTCGGGCGCGGTGTCGATGAGGAACCCGGCGACAACGGTTCGTTACCGGCGGGATGGCTTCGTGGTCATTCCGGCGGTCCTCGACGAAGCCACGGTGGCGGAGTGCTTCAAGCACCTGGGCCGCCTGCAGGGCGAGGGGAGGCTCACCGGACCGATAGTGACAGCTCCACTGGAACGGGACGAATTCCTCTCGGGCCTGGTGGGCGACTACCGGCTGTCGGGCCTCGCCGGCTGCCTCCTCAGGTCACAGCCGCTGCCCTTCGGGTGCACCTACTTCGTCAAGGAGCCGGGCGGCCACCCGGTGGGGTGGCATCAGGACGGACACCCGTGGCGGACGCAGCTCGGCATCACCGAAGCAGTGACCGTGTGGATCGCCCTGGACGCGGCCGATGTGCACAACGGCGGCCTGCGGGTGATCCCCGGCAGCCACACCCTGGCCGCCCAGCCCCTCCGCCCGACCCCGGAGGGGAACGGCGTGTTCGGCGCCGAGATCGACCCGGCCCTGGTGGACGACACCCTCGCCCGTCAACTCAGGTTGGCCCCGGGGGACGTCGCCGCCCACCATCCCAACCTGATCCACGGCTCCCTGGCCAATCGGTCGGCGCGTCCCCGACGGGCCCTCGCCGTGCGGTACCGCGCCGTCTGACGTCTGGCGGACTGCGGCGGCATGGCGACTACTATCCCCGCGGACGCCGATGGCAAAGGACCCCGCCGCATGAGCGACCAGGTCGCACCCCTCCTTGCGGAGCGGGCGTGCGAACGCCTCGTACTCGAATACGCCCGGCTGGTGGACAGCGGCCAGGCGGCCGACGTCGCCGATCTGTTTACCGACGACGGCGAATGGCTGGGCGCCGATGGGCGCGGCATGCACGGCCAGCAGGAAATCCGGGCCGCCTTCACCGCTCGCCAGGCGGTTACGCGCCGCCAATCACGCCATGTCATGACCAACGTCATCGTCGACGTCGATGGACCGGACACCGCCACCGGAATCGCCTATCTCGTCAACTTCCGCCACGACGCCGACGGCGCCGTCGCAGCCCACCCCGCCCCCGCCGATCACCCGAAGTTCGTCGGTGACTATCACCTGACGTTCCGTCGGATCGGCGAGCGCTGGTACATCGCGACCTTGCGTTTCGACCTGGCGTTCCTCCGGCGACACCGCGACTCCTGACGACGGGCGACCTCGGACTTGGGTTACAGGACGACGACCGAGCGGAGCACCTCGCCGCGCTGCATTCGGGCGAAGGCCTCCTCCACCCCACCCAGGTCGACGGTCTCGCTGACGAACCCGTCGAGGTCCAGCCGGCCGGAGAGGTACAGGTCGATAAGCATGGGAAAGTCCCGCGACGGTAGGCAGTCGCCGTACCAGGACGACTTGAGTGCCCCGCCCCGACCGAACAGCTCGATCATCGGCAACTCGATCGTCATCGACGGATCGGGCACGCCCACCTGGACCAGCGTCCCGGCCAGATCCCGGGCGAAAAACGCCTGCCGGTAGGTCTCCGGCCGCCCCACGGCCTCGATGACCACGTCGGCGCCGAAGCCACCGGTGAGATCTTTGATGGCCTCGACCGCGTCGACCACCCCGCTGTTGACGGTGTGGGTGGCCCCGAAACGGCGGGCCCATTCGAGCTTCCGGTCGTCGATGTCCACCGCCACGATGAGGCGGGCCCCCGCCAGGGACGCGCCGGCGACGGCGGCGTCGCCGACGCCACCGCACCCGAAGACGGCGACGGTGTCGCCGCGGCCGACGCCGCCGGTGTTGACCGCGGCGCCGAAACCGGCCATGACCCCGCACCCGATCAACCCGGCCGCCTCCGGCCGGGCCGCGGCATCGACGACCACGGCCTGGCCCGCCGCCACCAGCGTCTTGTCCGCGAAGGCCCCGATCCCGAGGGCGGGGGCCAGCGGCGTGCCGTCCTCGAGGGTCATGGGCTGGGTGGCGTTGGCGCTGTCGAAGCAATACCACGGGCGGCCTCGCCGGCATGACCGGCAGGTACCGCACGGCGCCCGCCAAGCCAGCACCACGTAGTCGCCGGGCGCCACGTTCGCCACCCCCTCCCCGATCGCTTCGACGGTCCCGGCTGCTTCGTGGCCGAGAAGAAAAGGAAAGTCATCCGTAATCGATCCCTCGCGGTAGTGCAGGTCGGTGTGGCAGACGCCACAGGCGCGCACCGCCACCAGCACTTCGCCCGGACCGGGGTCGGGAACGACGATCGTCTCGACCGCCACCGGCGCCCCCTTTTCCACAGCAACTACACCGCGCACCGACTGCACCATGTCAGAACTCCAGTAGTGAACGAGCCGCGGCCACGATGTCGGTGACCTGCGGGAGGATGGCCCGGGCCAGGGTTGGTTCGTAGGCGACGGGGGTGTCGGTAGCGCCCAGGCGGCGCACCGGGGCGTCCAGGTCGGCGAAGCAGTGCTCACCCGCCCAGGCCGCCACCTCGGCGCCGAGCCCGCTGGTGAGCACGTCCTCGTGGGCGATGAGCAGTCGCCCGGTCCGGGCCACCTCGG
>DASXZS010000051.1:0-9348 GCA_036501785.1 Acidimicrobiales bacterium
AGGCCGGCGAGGTCGCCGATCAGGCGACCGGACCGGCCCCGGGCCAGCTCCGCGATGTCCGGGTTCTTCTTCTGGGGCAACATGGAGCTGCCGGTGGCGTAGGCGTCGGCCAGGTGGACGAAGCCGAACTCCTCGCTCGCCCACAGCACCATCTCCTCGCCCAGCCGCGACAGGTGCACGCCGATCAGGGCCAGATCGAACAGGGCCTCGGCCACAAAGTCCCGGTCGGATACCGCGTCGAGGGAGTTCTCGAAGCGGGCTGCGAACCCCAGCTCGGCCGCGACCAGGTCGGGATCGAGCGGGAGCGACGAGCCGGCCAGGGCGCCGGCGCCCAGCGGTGAGACATCCAGGCGGCGCCGGGTGTCCAGCAGCCGATCGACGTCGCGGGCCAGGGCCCAGCCGTGCGCCAGCAGGTGGTGGGCGAGCAGGACCGGTTGGGCGCGCTGCAGGTGGGTGTAACCGGGCAGGTAGGCGTCCTCCGCGGCTCGGGCCCGGCCCAACAGGACCTGCTGGAGGTCCTGGATCCGCCGGGCCACGGCCAGCAGCTCCCGCTTGGCGAACAGCCGGAGATCCGTGGCGATCTGGTCGTTGCGGCTGCGCCCCGTGTGCAGGCGGGCGCCGACGTCCCCGGCGATCTCGGTCACTCGCCGCTCGATGGCGGTGTGGATGTCCTCGTCGCCAGGCCGGAAGGCCAGGCTGCCCGTCTGCAGTTCGTCGGCCACCCGGTCCAGGGCTGCCAGCAGGATCTGGGAGTCCGGCCCGGACAGGATCCCGGCCGCGGCCAACCCGCGCACGTGGGCGCGCGACCCCGTCACGTCGTCCATCCCCAGCCGCTGGTCGTATGGCAGGCTGACGGTATAGCGCAGGAGCTCGTCTGCGGGGCCCTCAGCGCCGAACCGCCTCTGCCAGAGGGTCATGGCTGCCCGGAGGACGACCGGTTGACCTGGCGGGCGGCCCAGGTGGCCACGCCCAACCCCCACAACCGGACGAAGCCCTCGGCGTCCTGGTGGCGGAAGCGGTCGGCGGCCTCGTAGGTGGCCAACGAGTAGTCGTACAGGCCCACCTCACTTCGCCGGCCGGCCACGATGCAACGCCCGGGCAGTTCGCACCGCAGCCGCACGTCGCCGGTGACGAACCGCTGGCTCTCCTCGACGAAGGCGTCCATGGCGGCCTTGAGCGGCGAGAACCACAGCCCGTCGTACACCAGATCGGCGTACCGGGGCTCGAGCCGGGCCTTCTCGTGGGCCAGGTCCCGCTCCAGGGTCAGATCCTCCAGATCGGAGTGGGCCATCAGCAGCGCCAGCGCGCCCGGGCACTCGTACACCTCCCGGCTCTTGATGCCGACCCGGCGGTTCTCGACCATGTCGATCCGTCCCCACCCGTAGGAGCCCACGATCCGGTCGACCTCGCCAATAAGGGATGAAAGAGGCAGCCGTCTCCCGTCGAGGGCCACCGGCAGCCCTTGCTCGAAGGTGATAACCAGCTCCGTCGGCTCGGTGGCGGTGGGCGTCGTCAACTCGTACACCTCTTCGGGTGGCTGCTCCCAGGGGTCCTCGAGAATGCCGCACTCGATGGTCCGGCCCCACAGGTTCTGGTCGATGCTGTACGGGCTGGACTTGGTCACGGTGATCGGTATCCGCCACTTCTCGGCGTACTCGATCGACTGCTCCCGGGTCAGGCCCCAGCCGCGTACCGGGGCCAGCACCTCCAGGTCGGGGGCGAGCGCCGCGGTGGATACTTCGAAGCGGACCTGGTCGTTGCCTTTGCCCGTGCAACCGTGGCCCACCGCGTCCGCCCCGTAGGTCCGGGCCGCGGCGACCAGATGCTTGACGATCACCGGTCGCGACAACGACGAGATCAGCGGGTACTTGCCCTCATACTTGGCATTGGCCTTGAGGGCGGGGGCCACGAAGTCGTTGGCGAACTCCTCCCTCAGATCGACCACCACCGCCTCGACGGCGCCGGCCGCCATGGCCCGCTCTTTGATCACATCCCAGTCGCCGCCCTGACCGACGTCGGCGGCCAGGGCGATGACCTCCACCTTGAGCTCCTCGGTCATCCACCGCACCGCCACCGACGTGTCCAGACCGCCGCTGTAGGCCAGTACTACTCGCTTCGCCACAGTGAGACTTCCCTTTCGTTGTATGGATCTACAGGCCGGCCAGGCCAGACAGGCGGCGGGCCAGTTTGGCACCGCCGGCCCGCTCCGACGCCACCACCATGATGGTGTCGTCGCCCGCCACGGTGCCCACGATGTCGGCCAGGGAGGCTCGGTCCAGCGCCGACGCCACCACGTGGGCGGAACCGGGCGGCGTGCGGACCACCACCAGGTTGGCCGAGGCCGCCACCTCCACGACCCACTCCCCCAGGACCCGGCGCAGATGCTCCTCCGGGGCCACTCGGTCCTTGGGCAGCTCGGGCACCGCGTAGACCGACTCCCCGCCGGTGGCGCGGACCTTGACGGCCCCGATCTCCTCCAGGTCGCGCGAGACCGTCGCCTGGGTGGCGCGCACGCCGCCGGCGGCCAGCAGGTCGACGACCTGCGCCTGGCTGGTGACTGGTTGCTGCTCGATCAGCTGGATGATCCGGTGCTGGCGTTGATGCTTCGACAGGGTCATGACAGCAGCCACCAGAGCAACCCCCGGGCCGCGTGCATGCGGTTCTCCGCCTGCTCCCACACCACGCTGGCCGCCCCGTCGATCACCGCCGCGCTGACCTCCAGGCCGCGGTGCGCCGGCAGGCAGTGCAGGAAGATCGCCCCGGGGGCGGCCTGGCCCATCAGGGCTTCATCGACCTGGTAGCCGGCAAACGCATCCTGGCGCTGGCGCTGCTCGCCCTCCTGGCCCATGGACACCCATACGTCGGTGCACACCGCCTCGGCCCCGGCCACCGCCTCCTTGGGGTCGGTGGTGACGGTCACGGATGCGCCGCCTGCCCGGGCGCCGTCGACGGCCACCGGATCCAGCTGGTGCCCTGGGGGGCACGCCAGCCGGATATCGATGCCGGCCAGGCCGCAGGCCAGGGTGAGGCTGCGGGCCACGTTGTTGCCGTCCCCGACCCAGGCCAGGGTGTGGCCCTCCAACCCGCCCCAATGGTGGCGCAGGGTGAGCACATCGGCAAGGGCCTGGCAGGGATGAGCTAGGTCGGACAGCAGGTTGACGATGGGGACCTCGTCCACCTTCGCCATGCCCTCGAGGAGACCGTGATCGAACACCCGGGCGCCCACCAACCGGTGGTAGCGGGCCAGCACTCGGGTGACATCCTCGACGGTCTCCCTTTCACCGATGCCGATCTCGTCGCCCCGGATGGTGACGGGATGCCCGCCCAAGCCCACCACGGCCATCTCGGTGGCGTTGCGGGTCCGGTTGGATGGCTTCTCGAAGATGAGGGCCACCCCCTGGCCGGCCAGCACCCGCGCCGGGTCCGGCCGCTCGGCCAAGTCGAGGATGGCCTGCAGTTCGGCAGCCGACAGCTCGTCGATCTCCAGGAAGTGGCGCATCACCCGCCCACCTCCGCCATGACCTTCTCGAGGATCGCCACCGCCCGGTCCATATCCTCCTCTGACACCAGCAATGACGGCGCCAGCCGCAACGCCGTCGGCGTGACCGCGTTCACGACCAGACCGGCATCGAGGGCGGCCGCCGCGACCGGGCCGGCTCTTTTTTCCCCGGCCAACTCCACGGCCACCAAGAGGCCAAGGCCCCGCACCGCCTCCACTCTGGACAGCCGCTCCAGCCCGGCCGTCAGGTAAGCCCCGGCGGCGCGGGCCCGGGCCGGCACGTCCTCGGCTTCCATGACCGCCAACACGGCCCGGGCCGCGGCCGTCGCCAGGGGCTGGCCGCCGAAGGTGGTGGCGTGGTCCCCCGCTTGGAAGGCGGCGGCCACCTCGTCGGCAGCCCAGCACGCTCCGATCGGCACCCCGTTGCCGAGGGCCTTGGCCATGGTCACCACGTCCGGCCGGATCCCGTAGTGCTGGAAGCCGAACCACTCCCCTGTCCGGCCCAGACCGGTCTGCACCTCGTCCAGGATCAGCAGGGCCCCCCGCTCGTCGCAGAGCTGCCGGACGGCCCGGAAGTACTCGGTCCCGCCGGGGTTGACCCCGCCCTCCCCCTGGACCGGTTCGAGCAGGACCGCGGCCACCGACGGGTCCAGGGCCGCGGCCAGACCGTCGATGTCGCGCCAGGCCACGTGCCGGAACCCCTCCGGTAGCGGCTGGAAGGGCTCGTGCTTGGCCGGCTGGCCGGTGGCGTGCAGGGTGGCCAGGGTGCGACCGTGGAACGACCCGTAGGCGCTGACCACCACGTGGCGCCCCCGGCCGCCCCACTTGCGGGCCAGCTTGATGGCGCACTCGTTGGCTTCGGCACCGCTGTTGCAGAAGAACACCCGACCGGGGCCGGCGTCGATCAGACGGTCCAGGGTGGCGGCCACCTGCCGCTGCGGTTCCGTGCCGTACAGGTTGGACACGTGCAGCAACGTGCGGGCCTGGGCGCATACCGCGTCGGCGACCGCTGGGTGGGCGTGCCCCAGTGACGTGACGGCCAGCCCGGAGAGAAAATCGAGGTACTCCTGCCCGTGGTCGTCCCACAAGCGACTGCCCTCGCCGCGGACGAACGTCACCGGTGGCGGCGCGTACGTGGCCATGAGCCGGGTCTCGGGCGCCGCGGTCATGTCCCGTTACCCTCAGCTGTCACCATCGTCCCGACTCCTTCGCGTGTGAAGATTTCCAAGAGCAGGGCGTGGGTGCCGCGCCCGTCGAGGATGTGGGCCTGAGCGACCCCGTCGTTGACAGCCCGCAGGCAGGATCGGGCCTTGGGGATCATGCCGCCGTCGATCGTGCCGTCAGCGAGCAGCATTTCGAGCTCGCCGGCTCTGGCCGCGGACACCCGGGTGGCGGGGTCGTGGCGGTCCCGCCGGATCCCGTCGACGTCCGTGAGGTAGACCAGCTTGGCCGCCCCTACCGCGGCGGCGATAGCGCCGGCGGCGGTGTCGGCGTTGATGTTGTAGGCCTGGCCGGTCGGGTCGCTGCCGATGGTCGCCACCACCGGGATCAGGTCCTCGGCCAGCAGCCGGATGAGCAGGTCCGGGTTGACGGCCGCCACGTCGCCGACGAAACCGAGCTGGGGGTCGCGGGCCTGGGCGCTGATCAACCCGGCGTCCTCGCCAGACACCCCTACGGCGAGAGGAGCATGGACGTTGATGGCCGACACGATGTCGCGGTTGACCTTGCCGACCAGCACCATGCGGGCGATGTCGAGGGTGTCGGCGTCGGTGACGCGCAGGCCGTCGATGAACTCGGGGACCTTGCCGAGCCGGGCCATCAACTCGCCGATCTGCGGACCGCCGCCGTGCACCACCAGCGGGCGCATGCCGACCGAGCGCATGAGCACGATGTCGGTGGCGAACGACGCCAGGGCGGCGTCTTTGCCGGCGGCGTCCGCGTTGGGCCCCGCCAGCGCGCTGCCGCCGTACTTGACGACCACCACCTTGCCCCAGAAGCTGCGGATGTACGGGAGCGCCTCTACCAGGATGGCAGCCTTGGCCGCGGGCGCCACCTCCTCTGCGGGCGGGTTCGGTGCCATCACGGGTACACGCCGGCGACGGGCAGGCCGGCGGTCTCCGGCAGGCCCAGGGCCAGGTTGGCGCACTGGATGGCCTGGCCCGCGGCCCCCTTGGTGAGGTTGTCGATGGCGGCGATGGCGATGATCCAGCCCGTGCGCGGGTCGTAACGGGCGGTGAGGTGGGCGCAGTTGGAGCCCAGGGTGGCCTTGGTGGACGGCGACCGCTGGTCGACCACCACGAAGGGGGCGTCGGCGTAGAAGGATCGGAGGACGTGGAGGGGGTCGGGGCCGGCAGTCGGGGCTGCCGGGCCGCCGGTGGCGGTGGCGGTGGCGGTGGCGGTCGCCGGGCGGGCGTAGCAGGTGGCCAGGATCCCCCGGTTCATCGGGGCCAGGTGGGGCGTGAAGATCACCTGCGCACCGATGGCCTGCTCGATCTCGGGGGTGTGCCGGTGGTCGAGCAGCCCGTACGCCGTGAAATCCTCGTCAACCGCGTTGAAATGGGTGTGGGCCTTGGCCGCCCGGCCGGCGCCGGACACCCCGCTGGCCGCGTCGACCACGATGCCATCGGTGGCAATGACGCCGGCCCGCACCAGCGGCGCCAGGGCCAGGGCCGCCGCCGTCGGGTAGCACCCCGCGGAGGCGATGAGGTTGGCGCCAGGTAGATCCGGGCCGAACAGCTCCGGGATACCGGTCACGGCCTCGGCCAGCAGCTCCGGGCAGCGGTGCTCGCTCCCGTACCACTCGGGGTACAGCCTGGCGTCCCGCAGCCGGAAATCGGCCGCCAGGTCGACGACCGTGGCGGCCCGCTTGCGCAGCTCGGGCACCAGCTCCTGCGAGGCGCCGTGCGGCAGGGCCAGGAACACCACATCCAGGCCGTCGGCGGCGGCTGGGTCCGGTCCGGTGAACACGGCACGGGGGTAGGCCGCGGCCAGACTCGGGTAGAGGTCGGCGACGCGGCCACCGGCCTGGCTGTCCGCGGTGGCCAGTTTCACTTCGAACTGGGGGTGGCCGGCCGCCAGGCGCAGGAGCTCGGCGCCGGCGTAGCCGGACGCGCCGAAAACGCCGATGCTCACGGGGAGGCCCACAGCCAACAACTATACATGCTTCTGCATAGTCATGCGCCACCGCGGCGGCGGGTGGGCGCCGGCGGGTCGCAGTGGGGTGAGGCGGGCCAGCACGTCCCGCGGCGCCCACCGTCTCCGGCGTCCGCCGTTCTCTGGGGCCACTGAGCCGTCGCCACCGCCCGCCGGCCGCGGCCCCCTGCGGGCGGGTGCGACCCACCCTGTGGACAACTTCGCCAAGTCACAGGGTTGAGCCTCTGGTTCCCCACAGGCCGAGCCCGGCACCATAGTGGCATGCCCTTCGAAGTCACCCTCACTGACGACACGACCGAACAGGTCGACGGGGCCGACTCCTACACCCTGGAGGGCCCACTGACCACCTTCTTCGGCAACGACCGCCCCCGCCCCCTCGATAGTTGGAGCATCAAGGTAGCCAGCTACCGCACGGAGCGGATTGCCAAGATCCGCCGCCTGCCCCTGCCTGTCCCGTGATCGCTGGCCTGTCATCGTCGCCGCCTGCCACCTCATCGGCGGGCGCCGGCGGAACCCCCGAGGGCCTGACGGGGTCCATCTCAGGCTCGCAGTTCGGCGCCGTGGGCGGACACGACGGCGTCGATCGCCCGCCGGCGGGCCGCGGCCAGCTCGGTGTCAGACAGGGTGCGATCCAGGGCGCGAAACCGGAGCCGGAAAGCCAGGCTCCGGCGGCCCGGGCCGACTTGCTCACCGCGGTAGACGTCGAAAAGCCAGACTGCCTCCAGGAACTCGCCCCCGTCGGCTTGCAAGGTGGCCCGTACGGTCCCGGCGGTAATGGACTCCGGTACCAGGAAGGCCAGGTCCATGTCGCTGGCGGGGAAGCGGCTGACGTCCCGGGCCTGGCGGGGCAGACGCGGCTCTTGCAGCAAGGCGTCGACCGAAAGGTTGAGGTAGCCGAGGCGGTGGCGCAGCCCGTAGGCCCGGCCCACGTCAGGGTCGATCTCGCCGACGGCACCCAGCGGTTCGCGGCCAGCACCGATCACGTGCGCGGCCCGCGCCGGATGCCAGCCCGCGACCTGAGCGGGGGCGAGCCCCGACGTCTCCAGGCGTAGGGCGTCGGCCAGGTACTGCCAGGTCCGCACCGCGGCCGCGGCCGCGGCCCCGTCATCACGGGCCGAGGCGTCACCGCCGAGCGCCGGAGCGACGATCACACCGAGCTGTTCAGACTCGTCCGGCAGGATGTCATCACCCGTCGGACGGGCGAACACCCGCCCGATCTCAAAAAGACACACCTGGTCGGCTTGGCGATCTGCGTTGAATTTCACCGCCTTGAGCAACCCGGGAAGCAACGCCGGGCGCAGGAGGGACTCCGACTGGTCGAGGGGGTTTTGCACCTCGACGGCCGTCGGGTCGAGGCCGGCTCGTTCCAGTTCGCCGGGCGCCAGGAAGGTCGTCGTCCAGGCCTCATCGAAGCCGGCGCCGGCGAGGATGTCCCGGACCCGGCGTAGGTCGCGCTGGCGGCTGGTCAGGCCACCGGAGCCGCCCGGCGCGCCCGGTGGGATGGTTCGAGGGATTTGCCGGTAGCCCCACATGCGGGCGACCTCTTCGATGACGTCGATCTCCCGTTCGGCGTCGAGGCGCCACGACGGGATACGGACGGCGTTGACCCCCTCGGCTTCCGGGGTCGCCGCAAACCCGATGGGCGCCAGTAGGTCCACCACCTCAGCGTCACCCAGCGTCGTGCCCAGGATGGCGTTGACCCGGGCGGTGCGGACCTGGACCGTGGCCGGGGTGGGCAGGGCGGCGTCCCGCACGTCGACGGTCGGGCCCCGGCGCAGCCCTGGCCCGACCGCAGCGAGCAAGGCCACAAAGCGGTCGACGGCGGCAACCGCGATCTCCGGGTCGACGCCGCGCTCGAAGCGCACCCGAGCCTCCGAGTGCAACCCCAACCGGGCTCCGGTGCGGGCGATCGCCATCGGCGCGAACCAGGCGGCTTCCAGCAGGACCCGCTGGGTCTCGGGCCCGATCTCGGCCCGGCTCCCACCCATGATGCCGCCGACGCCGACCGGCGTCCCGGCCGCGTCGCAGATGACGCAGTCGTCGGCCTGGAGGAAACGCTCGACTTCGTCGAGGGTGACCAGCGCTTCCCCGGGTCGGCCCCGCCGGACGAGCAGGCCGGCGCCGCCCAAGGCGTCGAGATCGTAGGCGTGGTTGGGCTGCCCCAGGTCGAGCATGACGTAGTTGGAGACGTCGACCACGGCGCTGATCGGTCGCATACCGGCCAGCGTCAGGCGGCGGGCCAGCCAGGCCGGCGACGGCCCGTCGGGTACGCCCTCCAGGATGGTGCCGGTGAAGCGGGGACACAGATCGCCGGCCTCGACCACGATGGGGGCGGTCCCGAGGCCAGCCTCGACCGGGACGGGTACCGGCTCGGCCGGAGGCGCCCACGTCTCGCTCAGCGCCGCCGCCAGATCGCGGGCCACGCCCGCCATGCACAAGGCGTCCGGCCGGTTGGCGCTGACGTCGAGATCGAACACCACGTCCGGATGCAAGTCGAGGGCCTCCGCCAAGGGAACGCCCGGTGCGGCCAACCCGGGCGGCAGGACCAACAGGCCATCAGCTGCACCCTCGGGCTCCGGCAAGGCCAACTCGGGCGCCGAGCACAGCATCCCTTCCGACCACTCCCCCCGCATCTTGCGTCGACCAATTTGTACGCCGCCAGGCAGTACGACCCCCACCGGGGCGAGGGGGACGAG
>DASXZS010000052.1:0-11630 GCA_036501785.1 Acidimicrobiales bacterium
CCAGCGCCCAGCTGGTGTCGTACGAAGCCGTGCTGGGCCTGACCACCACCACGGTGGTGGTGGTGGCCGGCTCGCTGCACACCAGCACCATCGTCAGCACCCAGCACGGCGGGTTCCTCTACCACTGGAACTTCATTCACACTCTGCTGATCCCCTTCGCCATGTTCTCCATCGCCATCACCGCGGAGATGACCCGGCCCCCGTTCGATCTGGTGGAAGCGGAGGAGGAACTGTCGGGCGGCTACAACCTGGAGTACTCCTCCATCGACTTCGCCTGGTTTTACCTCGCCGAGTACGCGGCCCTGGTGACGAACTCGGCCATCATCGTCACCCTGTGGTTCGGGGGCCCCGACGGGCCGCGCATCGCGGGCCACAGCATCGGGCCGGCGTGGTTTACCGTCAAGGTGCTCATCGTCCTCTACATCTACGTGTGGATCCGGGCCACCCTGCCCCGCCTGCGCTATGACCAGTTGATGGATCTGGGCTGGAAGCGGTTGATCCCCGGCTCGCTGGCCATGCTCATGATCGTCGCCGGGTTCCAGATCGACAACCCGCCGGCCAACAGTCACGGGTTCACCCGGTTTATCGACAGCCGCGAGTGGGGCCTCATCGCCATCGGTGTGAGCCTGCTCCTGTTCGCGGTGTTGCTGCGGGCCATCGACATGGGTCGGGGGGCGACCGACGTGGAGGCGGCCCGCGACGAACAGGAGCGGGAGGCGGCGGCATGAGCTTCTTCGATTTCTTCAAGGGCTTCCTGGTTACTGGGAAGCTGCCGTTCAAACCCAAGGTCACCGTGCTGTACCCGGAGGTAAAGCGACCCAAGCCCGAGCGGTTCCACGGCCGCCACGTCCTCAACCGCTACGAGGACGGCATGGAGAAGTGCATCGGCTGCGAGCTGTGCGCCGGCGTGTGCCCGGCCCGTTGCATCTACGTGCGCGGTGCCGACAACCCGCCGGACGACCCGGTGTCGCCGGGTGAGCGGTACGGGTTCGTGTACGAGATCAACTTCCTGCGCTGCATCCACTGCGACATGTGCGTGGAGGCCTGCCCCACCGAGGCCATCACCGAGTCGAAGCTATTCGAGTGGTCGTTTACCAACCGTGAGGACGCCATCTACACCAAGGCCGAATTGCTCGTCGACGACGAGGGCCGACCCCAGCAGCTGCCGTGGGAGGACTGGAAGGCGGGCGACGACCGAAATACCTCCGCCTGGCTGCGGGCCACCAGCCCGGCCGGCTCCTCTGCGCTGGAGGGCGAGCCGCTGTGGTCCGCCGAGCTGGGCTATGGGGTGCGGCCCGCCCAGAAGGGCCAGAGCGACCCGGAGGCCGACGACTACCCGGCGGAAACCGATCTCTCCCTGCGTGAGATGGCGAGTGGCGCCCTGCGCGGAATCGGCGTGGACGGCACACGGCCCACACGCGGTCCGCGCCGCGAGGGGTCGCGTTGATGACGATGGCCGCCTATGGCGGCCTGCTGGCGGCCAGCTCAGGGACCCACCTGGGCCACGCCTCGGCCTGGGCGGTGTTCACCACCGGGGCGGTCCTGATCCTGGCCGGCGCGTTCGGGGTCATCCTGCTGCGCAATCCGGTGCACTGCGCCCTCATGCTGGTCGTCACCCTCTTCGGAGTGGCCATCGAGTTCGTCGACGAGTCCGCCGACTTTCTCGCCGCGGTGCAGATCATCGTGTACGCCGGCGCCATCGTCATCCTCTTCCTGTTCGTCATCATGTTCCTGGGAGTCGACAAACGCGAGGCTGCCCGCCCGGAGGCGACCCGCTTCCAGAAGCCCCTGGCCGCCCTGCTCGGAGTGGTCACCCTGATCGAGATCCTGGTGCTGTCCCGGGTGCAGAACTGGACCACCGGCTACAGCGGCACCAGCGCCAACCCGGGCGGCTTCGCCGGCGCCCTCAACGGCCCGGGCGAGAACGTGCAGAAGCTGGGCCAGTCGATCTACACCCGCTACCTGCTCCCATTCGAAATGACCGCGGCCCTCCTGGTCATCGCGGTCGTGGCTGCAGTGGTGCTGTCCCGCCGTCAGGAGCCCGTCGCCAGCGAGATGTCCCGCGCCGAGCAGGAGGAGGTGGTGGCGTCGTGAGCGTGCCCGGCGCCTGGTACCTGATTCTGGCCGCCGTCTTGTTCGGCATCGGGGCCACCGGCCTGCTCGTGCGGCGCAACGTGCTCGTCATGTTCATGTGCGTGGAGCTCATGCTCAACGCGGTCAACCTGACGTTCGTCACCTTCGCCCGCCTGCAAAACGACATCGGCGGCCAGGTGTCCGTCTTCTTTGTGCTGGTGGTCGCCGCCGCGGAGGTAGTAGTCGGTCTGGCGATCATCGTGGCCATGTTCCGTCGCCGCGCCGCGGCCACGGCCGACGACATTCACTCCCTGAAGGGCTGAGCGATGCCGTGAACGCCGCCTACGTCATTGTGGCGCTGCCGCTCGCCGGCGCCCTGATCCTGCTCTTCGGCGGACGGCGCACCGGCGATCCGTGGTCCGGCTGGCTGGCCACCGCCATGGCCGTCGGGTCTTTTGTGGCGACGGTGGTGGTGTGGGCCGCGCTGGTCGGGCGGTCGGCGGCCAACCGCACAGTCGACAAGAACATCTTCACCTGGATCCCGGTCGGCAGCCTCCATGTCAACTTCGGCCTGCAACTCGATCCGCTGGCGCTGACCTGGTGCCTGTTCGTCACGGGTGTCGGGAGCCTGATCACGTTGTACTCGATCGGCTACATGAAGGGCGACGCCAGCTACGGCCGGTTCTTTTTCCTGATGAACCTGTTCCTCTTCTCGATGATCGTCCTGGTGCTGGCCGACAACTACCTGTTCAGCTTCATCGGCTGGGAAGGCGTGGGGTTCTGTTCCTATGGGCTCGTCGGCTTCTGGTTCGAGCGGGACAGTGCGGCCGTGGCAGCCAAGAAGGCGTTCGTCACCAACCGCATCGGCGACTTCGGGTTCATGGTCGCCCTGTTCTTGATGTTCGGGCACTTCGGGTCGTTCAACTACTCGGCGGTGCTGGCGCCGCTCGCCGCCGGTCACGCCACCCTGGCCAGCGTGACGGCCACCGGGCTGGGGTTGATGCTGTTCCTGGGAGCCGTCGGCAAGTCCGCCCAGATCCCGCTGTACATGTGGCTCCCGGACGCCATGGAAGGCCCCACGCCGGTATCCGCCCTCATCCATGCCGCCACCATGGTCACTGCCGGCGTGTACCTGATGGCCCGCAGCGCCCCCATCCTCCACTTCAGCCCGTCCACCCAGTGGGTGGTGGCGTCGATCGGGGCCGCCACCGCCTTGTTCGCGGCCACCATCGCCTGCAGCCAGGACGACATCAAACGGGTCCTGGCCTACTCGACGATCTCGCAGCTGGGGTACATGTTCCTCGGCGAGGGGTCGGGCGACTACGGCGCCGGCATCTACCACACGGTGATGCACGCCTTCTTCAA
This sequence comes from Acidimicrobiales bacterium, assembly GCA_036501785.1. Taxonomy (GTDB): domain Bacteria; phylum Actinomycetota; class Acidimicrobiia; order Acidimicrobiales; family Palsa-688; genus PALSA-693. The sequence continues at coordinate 3,439 of DASXZS010000052.1, forward strand.
GGCCCTGCTCTTCCTGTCGGCGGGCGCGGTGATCCACGCCCTGCACGACGAGCAGAACATGAAGCGCATGGGCGGCTTGTGGAAGTACCTGCCCATCACCAGGTGGGCGTTCCTCGTCGGCTACCTGGCCCTGGCTGCCATCCCGCCGTTCGACGGGTTCTGGTCGAAGGATTCCATCCTGGCCGCGGCCTGGCACAAGAGCCCGGCCCTGTGGGCTGTCGGGGTGGTGACCGCCGGGCTGACTGCGTACTACATGAGTCGCCAGGTGGTGCTGGTGTTCGGCGGGCAAGCCCGCTGGAGCGAGCACAACGAGGCCCATGGGGCGGCGGGTACGGCGGCCGCGTCTCCCCATGAGGCGCCCTGGGTGATGACGCTGCCGCTGGTGATCCTGGCCGTCGCCTCCACGGTGGGCTGGCTCCTGAACGCCCCGTTCGGCGGGCTCGACTTCCTCAACAAGTGGCTGGCGCCGGTGTTCCCGGCGACCATCGCCCCCGCCTTCCATGTCGCCACGGGCACCAAGTGGGCGATCGGCGCGGTGGCGACCGGGGTGGCCCTGATCGGGCTGGTCGCCGGCCTGGGTCTGTGGCGCCGCACGGTGGAGCGGCCGGCGCTGGAGCCCGCCATCCTCACCCACGGCTGGTACATCGACGAGGGCGTGGCGGCCGCCGTGTCCGGCCCCCTGGCCCGCATGGATGAGGCCATCGCCTTCGAAGTCGACGCTGGCCTGGTCGACGGCGCCGTCAACGGACTGGCCCACCTCACCGCCCAAACCGGCCGCCAACTCCGGCGCCTCCAGACGGGCTACGTCCGCAACTACGCCCTGGGCATCGGCATCGGCGCTGCCATCGTCCTGGCCTACGTGGCCGCCCGGGTAGGCAACTGACCGCCATGACCGCCAGCTTCCCCATCCTCACCATCCTGGTCTTCCTGCCCTTGGGCGGCGCCGTGGTGGTGGCGCTCGTCCCCGCGGCGTCGGAAGCCCGCCTGGCGAAGCCCATCGGCCTGCTGGCCGCGGTCATCGAGCTGGGCCTCGCGGCCTACCTGGTGGTGGACTTCCAATCCGGGCAGGCGGGCTACCAGTTCACCAGCCAGCACAGCTGGATCGGCCAGTTCGGCATCTCCTGGCACGTCGGGGTCGACGGCATCTCGCTCTTCCTGGTGGCCATGACCGCCCTGCTGTTCCCGGTCGCCATGGTCGGCCCCACCCTCACGGGCAGCGCCCGGGCCTTCATGGGCTGGATGCTCCTCCTGGAGGCGGCCTGCATGGGGACCTTCCTCTCCATGGACCTGTTCCTCTTCTTCGTGATGTTCGAGATCACCCTGGTGCCCGGGTATTTCATCGTGTCCGGCTGGGGAGGCCTGCGGCGCAACTACGCGGCGATGAAGTTCTTTATCTACACCTTCGCCGGCTCGGCGTTCCTGTTCGTGGCCATCCTGTCCCTGGTGTTCCTCACCGCCCCGGCCAACGGCGGGCACCAGACCTTCGACCTGATCACCCTCACCCGCCTGGCCAGCAACCTGCCCCACGCCGACCAGGTCCTCATCTTCCTCGGGTTCGCGGTGGCCTTCGCAGTCAAGATCCCCCTGGTCCCGTTCCACAGCTGGCTGCCCGACGCCTACACCGAGGCGTCCACGGCCGGGTCGATGATCCTGGCCGGCATCCTCTTCAAGCTGGGCGCCTACGGGCTGCTCCGGCTGGGCCTCTTCATCCTGCCCCGCGCCGCCACGGACCTGGCCCCCCTGCTGCTCACCCTCGCCGCAGTCGGTATCACCTACGGCGCTCTGGTCACGATTATGCAGAAAGACCTCAAGCGGTTGGTCGCCTACGCCTCGATCGTGGACGTGGCCTTCATCGTGCTGGGCATCTTCGCCTTCAGCTCTCAGGGGGTAACCGGGGGGGTCCTGGAGATGGTCAACCACGGTCTGACCACCGGGGCCATCTTCTTCCTGGTCGGGGTGATCTGGGAACGACGCGGCACCCTGCGCATCAGCGAGCTCGGCGGCCTACAGAAACCGGCGCCGGTCCTGGCCGCCATCTTCCTCGCCGTGGTCATGAGCGCAGTCGGCCTGCCCGGGCTCAACGGCTTCGTCGGTGAGTTCCTCGTCCTGGTCGGTACTTTCATCACCCACCGCTGGTGGGCGGTCGTGGCCACCACCGCGGTGGTGTCGGGGGCCATCTACCTGCTGTGGGCCTACCAGCGGGTCTTCCACGGCACGCCCAACGCCACCAACGCGGCGGTGCGGGACATCTCGTGGCGGGAGATCGGGGCGGTGACGCCGCTGCTGCTCGGCATCGTGTTCCTCGGCATCTACCCCAAGCCCTTCCTGGACCGGGTCACCCCGTCGGTCAACCACCTGCTGGCCCACGTGCAGGCCGTCGACCCGGGTGCCCACGTGCCGGCGCCCAGCGGGCCAGCGATCGCCTACTCCGTGCCGGCCGCCCAGAACGTCGACGCCGGCAACGCCAGGACTACCGCGGCCGTGAAGGCCCAGCCATGATCGCCGCCCTCCTGGCCCAGACCGCCCCTGCATCCGGGGGCTGCACCATCTCCGCGGGCGGGGCCCGGGTGGCGAGTCTGTGCACCGCCAACAACAGCCTCCACATCCCCGTCGCCTACCGCAGCATCCTCCCGATCCTGGTTCTCTCGGTCGGGGCGCTCGTCCTCCTGCTGGTGTCGGCGGTGCTGCCCAAGCGCTCCTGGCCCGGCCTGTACCCCTTGCTCACCGTCGCCATCGGTGGGGCGGCGGCCATCACGTCGGCCTGGGAATGGTCCGACGTGGGGACCAACCACGCCCAGGCCACCATCGGCCAGCAGATCCTGTACGACCGCTTCAGCGTGTTCTTCATGCTGCTGATCTCGATCGCCACTGTCCTGGGTGCCCTCATCTCCGACAGCTACCTGCGCCGGGAGGGCCTGGACGGAGTCGAGGCGTATGTCCTGATGCTGATGGCCGGCACCGGCGCCATGCTCATGACCGACGCCGCTGGCCTGATCATGCTGTTCCTGGGCCTGGAGATCATGTCGATCGCCCTCTACGTGCTGGCCGCCTATCACCGCCGGCGGGTGCAATCGGGCGAGGCCGGCTTCAAGTACTTCATCCTCGGATCGTTTTCCTCGGCCATCTTCCTCTACGGGGTGGCGCTCGTCTACGGAGCGACCGGCTCCACCCAGTTCGGGGAGATCGCCGCCTACCTGGCCCGCAACAGCCTGCCCAACAACGGGGTCCTCCTCGGGGGCATGGCCCTGCTGATCGTAGGGCTGGGCTTCAAGGTGGCAGCCGTCCCGTTCCACTTTTGGACGCCGGACGTGTACCAGGGATCGCCGACGCCGTTTACCGGCTACATGGCCGCGGTGGCGAAGGCCGCCGGCTTCGCCGGCCTGTTGCGGGTGTTGAACGAAGCCCTCACGACCCAGCAGGCCAACTGGCGGCCGATCATCTGGCTGATGGCGGTGCTGACCCTAATGGTCGGGTCGGTGCTCGCCATCGCCCAAAAGGACCTGAAGCGGATGCTGGCCTACTCGTCAATCAGCCAGGCCGGGTATGTGCTGGTGGGCGTCCAGGCGGCCTCGAGCGCGGGGACTGCTGGCGCCCTGTTCTACCTTTTCACCTACACCTTCATCATCGCCGGGACCTTCGCCGTCGTCGCTCTGATCCAGGGACCGGGGGAGGCCCGCACCGACCTGGGCGCGGTCCGGGGCCTGGCCCGGCGCCGGCCCGGGCTGGCGCTGGTCATGGTGGTGCTCCTGCTGGCCCAGGCGGGGGTGCCGTTTACCAGCGGGTTCCTCGCCAAGTTCTACGTGATTTCGGCCGCCGTCCAGAAGGGCCAGTACGTGCTGGCGGTGATCGCCATGCTGGCCGCCGCGGTGGCGGCGTTCTTCTACCTGCGCGTGGCGCTGCTGATGTACAGCGGGCCGGCCGAGGCGCAGGCCGGTGCGCCGCAGCTGATCGGCGTCGGCGTCGGCGTCGGACCGGCTGGCGACGGGGCGCTCACCGCCGGTCTCGAGCCGATGCGTCGGCTCGACGGGCCGGCGCCGGCGAGGGCGGGGGCTCGGGCGCCGGGCGGGGCGACAGCGGGGGCTGAGGCGCCGGCGACCGCCTCCACGACCGCCGTGCTAGAAGCACCACCCGAGGAGCGCATCGTCATCCCGTTCTTCGTGGGACTGGCGCTGGCCGTATGTGTGGCGTTCACCATCTTCGCCGGTGTCTCCTCGCCGGTGATCACCTTCGCCCGGCAGGCGACCACGCTGTTCTGAAGTCCTGCGTGCGTTTCATGTAGTTTTAGCGTCTATGACGCTAAATATGCATGACGGTCTGGATCGGGTGCTCGCGGTCGCCGCGCAGCAACGAGGCCTGATCACTTTGGCCCAGCTGCGAGCGTGCGGGCTGTCCTCGAAGGTCGTCGCCCGGCTTGTGTCCGCCCGGTGGGAGTATCGGACGGGTCTGGAAGGTGAGCGAAGTGGCCGCGTGTGCTGACCGAGTCCGCGCCCGCGGACGGCCCGGTGGTCAAGCCCTACGAGACGTGCTCGCGGAGCGTCTCGACGAACCGAGGGCGGAAAGTGTCCTGGAACTGCGCATGATCCGGGCGCTGGCGCCGTACGCGCCCTTCGAGACCCAGTATCAGGTCATCCTCGACGGCGAGGTGCTGGTGCTCGACATCGCCTGGCCGTGGTGGCAGGTCGCGGCTGAAGTCGACGGGTGGTGGGCCCGAAGTCAATCGCGCCGCAAACTCGATCGGGATAGCCACCGGACGAATCTGTTAGCTGCGCATGGCTGGAAGGTCGCCCACCTGACGTCAGCCATGGGTGACGAGACGGTCCTGCGTGACGTGGGTCGCCTCCTGCCTGTTGGCGGGGCGTCTCTGCGTGCTCGTTGAGAACAACCAGGCGGCGGGCTCACAGGCATGTCGCGTTGCGTACCCGGATCGGGCATGTGTCGCGTCACGGTTGGTCGGCGGGGGCGGGTTCGCGGCGAGGCGTGTCGCGTTGCCTACCCGGATCGGGCATGTGTCGCGTCACAGTTGCTGGGACGTGGATGCGAGCCGCGAGCCCCGCCGGCCCCGCCGGCTACGCCAGCTAAGCCGCCCCCGCCCCCCCATCCGGCGCCGAGGGCACCAGGAACCGCCCGATCACGGGCAGCTCCCAGAACGACTCGGCCCGAGCCACCGCGATCGCCACCGCCAGCATGTTCTCTGGCGCGTCGTACACGGCGTAGCGGGGCTGCCAGTCAGGGTCGAACTTGGCGTTGAACTTCCACAGCGACTCGATCTGCATCGAATCGGCCATTCGGCGCAGCACCCAGGCTTGCACCCGCTGGGTGAGGCCCTCGCCGGCCTCGCCGGCGAGCACCGCTCGCATAGTCGCGAAGTTGAGGCCGAGCCCGTCACCACCGCGCGCCTTCACCTCCCTAATGGTCTCCACCACCGCGAAGTCGATGAGCCCGTTCGGGTGGTCACCGTCGTCGCGGCGCATCAGGTCGAGGGAGTAGCCGCCGATCCCCGGGGCGGGGACGAACTGGCAGAACGCCACCGGCGTGCCGAGCGGGCCGACCCCGCCGACTCCGGCGACGGCGCCGAGGGCGCCGGCGGGAGAGTCGGGGTCGGCCGGCCCGTGGACCACGGTCAGCAGCAGGCCGGCGTCGTCGGGGTCGAAGGCCCGGCCCAGGGTCATGGAGAACCCGCGCTCCACGTCACCCCGCCGGCTCTTGGTCATCACGTCCTCGAGCGCGGCCCGCAAGGCCGGGTCGAGCTGCGACGGGTCGTGGAAGCTGATCCGGTAGCCGTACTTGGCCACCCGGTTGACCGCCTGCCGTAACCCCTTGAAACGGCCGCCCTCCAGGGTAAACCGCCCCACCCGGACGACGCCCTCGTCCCCGACGTACAGATCATGCATGCCGGTGGCCCGGTAGATCGGCAGCCATTCCTCGGCGGCGCCCAAGCCGCCGAGGGCCCAGCCGTGCTCGTCGACGTACCGGCGGAAGGCCCGCCAGGTCTCTTCCCGCTCGGCCACCGGTCCGATGGGGTCCGGCGACACCAGACACACTCCGCCATAGACCGCGTGGGCGACCACGGTGTCGCCCCAGAAGTAGAACTGCTTGTCCGGGCGCAAGGCGAAGTAGTCCAGGGTGCCGGCGCCGTGGCGGGCCAGCACGGCCCGGGCCCGGGCCAGCCCTCCGCCGGCGCCGCCGGCCCCGCCGCCTCCAGCACCTGACGCAGCCGGGGAGCCGGCCACAGGCGCCCCCGCCGGCAATACCGCGCCCGCCGCCGCGGCGTGATGCCGGTGCCGAACCACTGGCCGGAACAGCACCGCCACCAACGCCAGGGCCAGCCCGGCCGAGGCGGTCAGCATCGCCGGCGAGAAGAACTCGTCGAGCCGCTTCGGCAGGGCGATGTGAGTGATCCCGACCATCCGCTCCAACGACGCCAGCACCGCCCGCGGCCAGGACAACCGGCGCAGCACCGGGTGATGGGCCGAGTTGATCCAGGACCCCAGCTCGACCGCCAGGGTGCCGGCGACGACGGTCAAGGCGGCCGCCAGCCCGACGCCGGCCAGCCCGCGCCCCAGCCTGGCCACGTCGGTCTTGGCCTCAAAAGACGCCCGGTGCAGCCACAGGTAGCCCGCCACGGCCAAGGCCACCAGGGCCTCCTCGACGTCCACCCCCTTGACCAGGTGCAGCACGGCGACAGCGAGCAGGACGGCGAGGCAGACGAACCAGGCCCGTCGTTGACCGCGGCGGATGCCGCGGGCCAGGACCATGAGCCCGATCCCGCCCAAAGTGGCCAGGGCCGCGGCGGTCTCGGGGACGGCGATGGGGAACAGCTCGTTGAGGACATTGAGGCGGTCTCGGACCGGCTCGGCGAGGGCCGACAGGAGCGAGACAAAGCCGGCCGCGAACACGACGAGCGAGGCGATGCGGCGGACCCGCCGGTCCCGGGACCCGACCACCTCCGGGCGAGGCCAGCCCTGGCCCTGCGGGAACGTGGCCACCACGTCGGGGCGCAGCTCACCCGCAGTGGAGGAGACCACCCGGTTGGCGAGAGCCCGCTCCCACAAGGTGGCGCCCGGGAGGTCCTGCCGGGCGTGAAAAAGCCGAGCGTGCAGTTCGTTGCCTGCTTCCAGCTCGACCCAGGCGGTCTCGCGGTGGGCGAGGAAGATCGGCGGGAGGCCCAGCCCGGGCAGGCGACTGGGCACCTCGGTGACCACGTCGGAGCCGCAACCGGCGTTGGCATAGAAGCCCCCGCCGAGGTGGGTCAGCTCGGGCCGGCAGGTGTGGGCGGTGATCAGGCCGGCGTGGCCGCTGGTGACAAGGTCGCGGGCGAGGGCCCGGGCGGTGTCGTTGGGGTCCCGGTGCCCTTCGTCGAGGGCGAGGGCGGACAGGGCCCGGGTGGTGCGCCGGAGCGCCGCCCCCGCGATCAGCACCAGCAGGAGCAGCTCGAGGACCGTGACCGCCACCAGGATACCAAGCCGGGACGACAGGGCCCCGGCCCGGGCCGAGCGCAGGGCCAGGCTCGGTAGCCGCAGGGCCACTACCACCACGACCGGGACCAGCAGCAGCCAGGCCGACCGGCCCAGCCGGCGGTACGCCAGCCGAGAGGCGATGAAGCGGGAGATGGCGGCCGGATCGTCGAGCTGCTCCATGCCGGCCAGCCAGCCGGTGCCGGCGCCGGTCACGCCCTTTTGATGGCGGCGCACCGAGGGGAGCAGCTCCTCCCGGATGTGCTGGGCGAACGGGGTCTCACGCGGGTTGCGGGGATCTTCGAAGCGCGATAGGGCGTCGAGGTTGTGTCCCGGCTCGACCCGCACCCGGCGGGTCCCGGCCCCCGTGTGGATCGACAGCTGCACCGCCAGGGCCAGTTCGGCGCCCAGGATCCCGACGATGGAGGCCTGGCACGGTCCGGACCAGGCCAGCCGGGCATCCCGGTCGCCGGGCAGCACGATCACCCGCCGTCCGGGGCCGGCGGCGTAGACGGCGATGACGTGAACCAAGCGGGAATGGGCGGCCAGGGCGCCGCCTGGCTCGACGCCCGAGTCGAACAGGTCGCCGGCCACCACCAGCACCCCGGGACCGGTCGCCGCTTCCACCGCGGCCGCCAGCTCGCCGGTGGCCGCGACCTGGGCCGGGCCGGGGTCCGCCGTGAGGTGCAGGTCCGCCATGATCACGACCCGACCGCCGACCGGCACTTCGACGGTCAG
>DASXZS010000053.1:0-3565 GCA_036501785.1 Acidimicrobiales bacterium
GGAGGTCCAGGAGGCCGAGCCCGTCGACCACCCCCGTCCGGCTCTCGATCGCGCCGGGGTCCTCGATGAGTTCGCCCAGCATCTGGTACCCGCCACAGATGCCCAGGATCATTGGCGACTCGGTGCTGATCCCTCCGGCCCCGTCGCCGCGCAGGTCGGCCAGTGGCCCTTCGAACCCACGCGAGCGGAACCAGGCCAGATCCTCGGCGGTCGACTTCGTCCCGGGCAGGACAACCAGGTCCGGTTGCCCGAGCGAGTCGGGCGAGTCGACGAACCGGACGGATGCTCCCGGCTCGACCGCCAACGCGTCCACATCGGTGAAATTGGAGATGTGCGGGAACCGGATGACCACGATGTCGAGGGGGTCCCGGTCGGTGCTCCCGGCCATGTTGGCCGTCCCCGCCCCCTGGCGGGCCCCCTGGGTCAGAGCCAGGGCCAGGGAGTCCTCAGCGTCGAGCGTTAGGCCCTCGGCGAAGGGCAGCACGCCGAGCGTCGGCCGGCCCGTGCGCCGCTCGAGGTCGGACAGGGCATCGCCCAGTAGGGCGGGGTCGCCTCGGAACTTGTTGATGACGAATCCGCGGACCCAGCGCCGGAGCTCGTCGGGCAACAGCGCAACGGTGCCGTAGAGGGCGGCGAACACGCCTCCTCGGTCGATGTCGCCGACCACGATGGCCGGAATGCCCACCCTCGAGGCCAGGCCCAGGTTGACCAGGTCGCCCTCGAGCAGGTTGATCTCCGCCGGGCTGCCGGCGCCCTCGCACAAGATGACGTCGTACCGGGAGCGCAGGTCGGCCAGGGCGTCGGTCACCACCTCCATGAGCTCGGGCTTGGCCGCGTGGTAGGACACCGCGTCGAGGTTCTTCCACGGCCGGCCGAGCACCACGACCTGGCTCGACCGGTCGCTGGTCGGCTTGAGCAGGATCGGGTTCATGGCCACGTCGGGCTCCACGCCTGCGGCCATGGCCTGCATGGCCTGGGCCCGCCCGATCTCATGGCCGCCGGGGGTGACGAACGAGTTCAGGGCCATGTTCTGTGCCTTGAACGGCGCCACCCGGACCCCCTGGCGGGCCAGGAGCCGGCAGAGACCGGCCACGATCTGGCTCTTGCCCACGTCGCTGGCCGTGCCGCAGACCATGAGCGCGCCCCTCATGCCAGCACCTCCTCGAGCGCGATCGAGAGCCGTCGCAGTCCTGCCGGCGCGGGGACGGCGATGCGTACTGCGTCGGGGAGGCCGAAGCTGGTGCAGTCCCGAACCAGCACGCCTCGGATGGCTAAGCGGTCACGGAGGCCGGCGGCGCCGTCGACAAGGATGAAGTTGGCCGCACTCGGCCGGGGCCGGAGCCCGTGGGCGCTCACCAGTCCGGCCAGGTCCTGACGGGCCCGAGCCACCGACGCGGCCCAACCGCAAAGGTCGGCACCGGCCAGGAGGTCAGGCAGCACGGCCAGGGCCAATGCGTTGACCGACCAACGCGGCTGGCGAGCTTCCAGCCGGCGGACGACATCGGCGTCGCCCGCCGGGGCCAGGACATAGCCCAGTCGGAGCCCGGGGCAGGCGAAAAGCTTGGTCAGCGAGCCCACCACCACCGATCCACCCTGGGCGGCGTCACCCCGGGTCCATCGTCCGGTGGCCAGCGGGTAGAAGGCCTCGTCCCACACCTCGGCGCAGTCCTCGGGCCCGGCCAGCCGGCCGGTCGGGTTGTGCGGGTCGGAACGGAAACGGGCCGCGGCCGGGTCAAGACGGCCCAGATGGCGCTGGTAGAGCGAGAAGTCCGGCTCGTCGACCCATCCACGTCCGAGCTCGGCGGCGACCAGGGCGATGGCCTCGGATCCCCCGTTGGTCAACAGCAGTCGGTCTGGATCGACGCCCATGGACCCGGCCAGCGACTCGGTGGCGGCCCGCACATCCCCTACGGCCGGGTACCGGGTCAGCTCGTCCAGATGCAAGGCGGCGAGTGAAGTGACGCTCGGTGCGAACGGGTTCATGCTCGCGGCCAGGTCGAGGATCGCCGCCACCTCCACGCCCAGGGCGGCGGCGAGGCGGCGGGCATCGTCACCGTGAGGGCCTGGGGCGGGGATGGGCGAACGGACCACACGGGCGGGCGGATACGACAGGTCCAACGCCGGGTCGACCGGGTTCATGGCCGGGTTCATGGCCGGGTCATCAGGGTTCAAGAGAGCAAGGGTCATGGCTTCCTTTCGATCAACCACGCAGCCAGCGTCGGCGCCACCAGCGCCACGCCCAAGGCCAGCGTGACGTCGCGGCTCAACCGGACGACCCTGTCGATGTCACCCGGCTCGGCCGGACGGCCCTCCCCCAGGTGCGGTCGCACCTCGACCTGGTCTCCGTAACGGTTGGCACCGCCCAGTCGTAGCCCGAGGGCGGCGGCGAAGGCTGCCTCGGAAACACCGCCGTTGGGAGAGGGATGCCCGGGTGCGTCCCGGCGTACGGCGCGCCAGATGTCGAGCGCTCGCGCAGGACGCACCGCTGCGACCAACAGCGCGGTCACCCGGGCCGCCGGCCAGGCCAACAGGTCGTCGGCGCGGGCCGACGCCCATCCGAACCGCCCGTACCGCTCGTTCCGGTAGCCGACCATGGCATCGAGGGTATTAGCCGCCCGGTGGGCCAGGGCACCGGTGGCGCCGCCCAGGGATGCCCAGAGCGCGGGAGCGACGATGGCATCGGCGGTGTTCTCAGCCCCGGACTCAACGACGGCCCGGACGACCTCCTTCTCCTCCAGTCGGCGCGGGTCCCGCGCCACCAGGGCGGGCAACGCCTCCCGGGCGGCAATGAGGTCCTCGCCGGCCAATGCTTCGCCGATCGTCCTGGCCGCGTCGCCGAGGGCGCGCCCGGCGACCGATAGAGCGGTGGCCGACGCCGTGGCCGCCAGCGCAGGGAGCGATCGATCGAGGACGGCCCCGGCGGCGGCTCCGCCGCCGAGACCCACGGCCGCGTAGGCCACGCCCCGACCACGCTCGTCTCGCCACCACCGCCGGTCCGTCCAGGCCATCGCCTGCCCGAAGCGGGCGACCGGGTGGACCGCGTTCGGTGGTTCACCGGCCAGCCGGTCGATCGCCAACCCCAATGCAGCCCCCAGCATGCGCTGACGCAGGCCGTTCACCATCGAGCCGCTGCCACGATCAAGGCGACGGTCTCGGCCACGACGCCGGCCGCACCGAGGACATCACCGGTGAATCCGCCGATCCGCCGCCGGGCGAACCATACGACCAGCGCGGCCGCACCCACCTCGACCAGCACGGTCACCGCCCCCCCGACTGGGCGCCACGCCGTACAGAACCCCAGAGCGATCAGCGCGCCGAGCAACCCGACGAACAGGCGGTTCCTCCGGGCTCGGCTGGAGCGACGATCGCGGCCGCCGCTGCCCGGGGCGGGATCGATGAACGCCGACGCCAGGCCGCCCTCCGGACGGGCGTAGGGAACCGACGTGGCCACGACGGCCATGATCGTCCTCGACCCGGCCCAAATACCCACCAACAGGAGCACCGACGGCTTGATGGCCACCAGCCCAACCCATCGGAGGAGGAGCACGGCCACGGCCGAGGCAAT
>DASXZS010000054.1:0-15309 GCA_036501785.1 Acidimicrobiales bacterium
GCTGCGCCACCGCCCGGGAGTGGGATTGACCTTCTTGTCCTCCGGCGGGGCCATCTACGGCAACCCGGCGCACCTGCCCGCTCGCGAAGAGAGCCCGTGCCATCCGATCTCGGCCTACGGCGCCTCGAAACTGATGGCGGAGCACCACATCGCGGTCTTCGCGGCGCGCCACGGTATCCCGGCCCGTATCCTCCGGGTATCCAACGCCTACGGGCCACGCCAGAGCGCGGCCAGCGGGCAGGGCGTGGTGGCGGCGTTCCTCCACGCCGCGGCATCGGGTGACTCCGTCCAGGTCGTCGACGGCGGCCGGGCCATCCGGGACTACGTCCACGTGGCGGACGTGGCTCGAGCCGTGGCGTCCCTCCCTCCAGAAGAGGGGGTGTGCGAGATCGTCAACGTCGGAAGTGGCCGGGGCCACTCAGTCGCCGAAGTGCTCGATATCGTCGAGCGGTTGACCGGGACCCAGCTCACCATCGATTGGCTGCCGAGGCGACCTGGCGACGTCCGCGAGATCGTGCTCGACGTCTCCCGGTTGCGGGCGCGGATGCCATGGCGACCCCGCGACCTCGAGACCGGCATCGCCCAGACGTGGCAGGAGCATCTGGGCCACTCCCGCCGGTCTCCGGAAACACTCCCGGCGTGAACCGCCGGCACCGATCGGTGCGGACCCGCTTGATGCGGTGGAGGGACTCGGGGCCCGCTCGGCGGCTACGCGCCGGACATCGGCCGCCGCCCGCCGCGCCCGTGAGCAGCGAGCCCCAGCCGGACCAGGAGGACGCGGGACGGCCCCCGGTCCCCGCCCCGCTCCAAGGTCGAATTGACGAACCTGCGCCCGGGACACACGTCCCCAGGTCGACCGTCACCATCCGGGGCTGGAGCGGATGGGGGGACGAGCCGGCGGTCGCCGTCGCCGCCCTGGTAGACGGGATGCCGGTAGGTCGGGCCCTCGTCGGCTCCGAGTCTCGACCGGACGTCGCTGACGCCCTGGGGAACCCCCGCCTCGCCGACGCCGGGTGGACGCTGGAGGCCGATCTCAAAGCGCTGCCCAACCAGGGCCCAGCAGAATTGGCGATCGTGGTTTGGGCCGGTCCGGCCCACCCTCCGATCCCGCTCGAACCGGTCCCGCTCGTGATCGACGACGCCTCGCCCCGCTACACCTGGCCGGCAGGCGCCCGTCGGCGGCCCTCCGATTTCACCGGCAGTCTGGACGCCCCGGCCCCGGATGACCTCGTCGGCCCTGAGGTCTTCTGCGTGAGCGGCTGGGCCCTGCACCGGTCGAGCTTCATCAGCCGCATCGATGTCCTGGTCAATGGTCGCGGGATCGGACCGGCCCGCCTGGGGTGCCCACGGCCAGACGTTCGTAGGGTCTCGGACCAGCCGGAAGCCCCCCTCAGCGGGTTCGAAAGCGTCGTCAACCTGACCACGCTTCCCGCCCCGACCTCGCACGTGAAACTCCAGTTGGTGGCCCGAGCCGGGGAAGGCCCAGCCCAGGTGATCCTCGAACGCACCGCGACCGTGGCGCCCCCCGATCGGGCGGAGGAGCGGTCGAGCCGGCATGCCCAGCTGCAGGAGCGCCGGCACCGGCTCCTGTCGAGTATCGACGCGCCCCGATCGGACGGCCTCAACCTGGTGGCGTTCACCCACGATCTCGGCTACGGGGGAGGCCAACTCTGGCTCCACGAACTGCTCAGCCGGTCCGGGGCCGGAGCCAAGTTCCCGTGCACGGTGATCTCGCGCCGTGACGGCCCCCTGCGCCAGGTGCTCGAGCGTCGAGGCATCCCCGTGCACGTCAGTCCGTCGCCCCCGGTCGACGACATCGAGGGGTACGAGGGACGGGCCACTGAGCTGGCCGCTCTGGTCGTGGCCGGCGGGCACAACGCCGCCCTCGTCAACACCTTCGCCTCCTTCATCGGCGCCGACGTCGCCACGAGCCTCGGGTTGCCGACGGTGTGGGCCATCCACGAAAGCCTCACCCCGACACAGTTCTGGGCCATCGGCTTCCCAACCGGTCCGGTGCACCCCTCCGTGCGGACGGCCGGCGAGCGGGCGTTGGCCGCCACCGATGCGTTGGTCTTCGAGGCCGACGCCACCCGGCAGCTGTACGCATCGTCGGCCGCGGCGGGAAGAGCCATCGTGGTGCCCTATGGCGTCGACACCGATGCCATCCAGTCCTACTGCGAACGTATCTCGCCCGCCCAAGCCAGAAGCGACACGGGCATCTCCGCTGACGCCAAGGTGCTCCTCGTCATGGGCACGATCGAACCTCGCAAGGCCCAGACCCAGATTGCCATGGCGTTCGGCTTGGTCCGGGCCGCCTTTCCGGACTGGGTCCTGGTCTTCGTCGGCGACAACCAATCGCCCTATGCCGAAGAGCTCAAGGAATACGTTCGCGGCGCCGGTCTCGCCGATCGCTCGCTGGTGGTACCGGTGGTCGAAGACACCTACCGGTGGTATCGGGCGGCCGACGTGCTCCTGTGCGCGTCGGATATCGAGTCGCTGCCCCGGTCGGTGCTCGAGGCCATGTGCTTCGGCGTCCCGGTTCTGGCCACAACGGTCTTCGGCTTGCCCGAGTTGCTGCAGGACGGCGAGACCGGTTTTCTCTTCGCGCCCAACGATCTCGACGCCGCCCAGGCCGCCCTGGGTCGCGTCCTCGGGCTCGATCAGGCCCGCCGGGCCGCAGTGGGTGCCGCCGGGCGTCGCCTGGTGCTCGAGCACTGCGGCTCGGCCGGGTACGCAGCCGACATCGTGGCTCTGCTGGAAGGGCTGGGGCGCGGTCGCGACATCCTTCCTGACGAGGTACTCGCCCGCCACGGACGATCGGCCCTCCGGCTCGAGCGGGACCTGGCGGGCCCATGACGGGGCCGTCGCCCCCGGCAGGCGCCGGGTCTGACGATCGGGTCGCCAAGCTGGAGGCCAAGGTGGCGGCCCTCGAGAGCATGGTGGTCGGTCACGCGGACTGGATCGCCGATCTTCAGCAGGACGTGATCAACGGCACCGAGGCAGCTGCGGGAGTCTCGCAAGGCCTCGCTGCCCACAGTGAATGGCTCACCACGCTCGAACGCTGGGTGAGCTCTTGCGTCAAGACCCTCGCCAACTTCGGCGCCCAGCCCCTCGACGACGCCGAGCCCGCGGCGTCGGGAACCCTCGACGTCACCGGCACCCTCATGGCCCGCCTCGAGGTGTTGACGGTGATGGACTGGATCGCCACCGTGGCTGACGTTCCCGAAGGACCGACGGTGTCGGTAACTGTCGCGACCCGAGAGCGGCCGCTCTTGCTTCGGCAAGCGATCGACTCGGTGCTGCAACAGAGCTACCGACGGCTCGAGCTCGTCGTCATGGACGACTCCGACAGTGACGACACTCAGCAACTGCTCGCGACGATCGACGACCCGCGGCTGCGAACCGTCCGCACCCCCGCCCGTCGCGGCGCCGGCGCCGTCTACAACGTCGGGCTCGAGGCTGCGACCGGCGACATCATCGCCTTCCTCGACGACGACAACGTGATGCACCCGGAATGGCTCAGAAGTGTCGTCTGGTCCTTCTCGACCTTCACCGACGTCCGCGCCCTGTACGGCGCCCGCACCAACGAAGACCCCGGGGCCCAACGCGGCATCCGTTCGGGCATGCTGCCGACGCTCGAGTTCGCCCACTATGACCGGGCCCGCCACGAGCGCGCCAACTACATCGATCGCAACACCATCGCCTTTCGGTCCCGCCTTCGGGATATCCGGTACGACGAGTCGTTGCGTGCCGCATTCGACTGGGATCACTCACTCCGGCTCTTCGCCCAAGCCGAGCCGCTCGCCCTACCAGCCCTGTCGTGCTACTACCGGACCGTCCTGCCCGACCGGGTGAGTGACATTCACGACCAGGGTGAATCGGTTCGACGGGTCCGGGCCCGCGTCCACGCCACCCGTCCCCTCCGGGTGCTCGTCCACACCGCCATGTACCCGGTGGTATCCGAGACCTATATCGGCGAGGACATCGACGCCTTGGAGCAAGCCGGCGCGGTCGTCACCGTGTCCGCGCTCCAGGAGGCGGTATCCCGCGCCGAGGGAGCCCCGCTCTGCCGGCTCGACGTGGATGCGGTCATCGAAGAAACCCAGCCCGACGTCGTCCTCCTGCATTGGTCAACCCACGCCGAGGGCGAGATCCCCAGGATGGAGCGCCACGGTCAGCCGTTCGCCTGCAGGGTTCACTCTTTCGACGTCGACGAGGATCGGGTCCGGCGCATCATGGATCATCCCCTCTGCGTCGGCGTCTTCGCCCATCCCCACCACCTTGGCGGGCTGCCCGACGGGGTCCAGCCGCTCATCCCCACGGTCAGCCCGAAGACCGTGATCCCTGCGAGCCAGTCAGAGCGGAACCTGGTCCTCTCGGTGTCCGCCGGCCTGCCGAAGAAGGAGTTCGGATTTCTGATCGACGTGCTGGCCCGGATGCCGGAAGTCGAGCGGATGATCATCCTGGCCCGATCCAACGGGATCGAGGACCTGCCAGCTGAAGTCGAACGCCTGGCGCTCCAGGTGGACCCGTCGATCGCCGTGCGGGTGAACGTGCCTCGGGGGGACGTCCTTGCCGCCCTCAGCCGGTCCTACGTGCTGATCTACACCCTCGACTCCCAGTTGCCGATGGGCTTCCCCATGTCGATCATCGAAGCCATGCTCTGCGGGGCGATCGTGATCGCGCCAGACCGGCCGGAGGCCCATGCCATCGTCGGCCCGCATCTGCGCACCTTCCGAGGCGCGGACGACATCGTCCGCCACGTCCATGAGGTAGTCAAGGGTGGGCCCGAATTGGAAGCGGCGCGCCGGGAGCTCGTCCAACGCGCCCAGCGCCACCGCGACCCGGCGGAGCTCCGCCGCCTCCACGACGCCCTTCGCGACAGCCTGACCGCGTGGCGGACCCCGAGGGTCTGAATTCAGACGGTGCTGCTGTCCGTGATCGGGGCGTGGCCATGGCCCGCCACCGTGATGGCCAGGTCGGCTCGGGCCGGGCTCACCGTGGTCCACACCGCCTTCGAGCTCACCCACCGGTAGGTGTCGAAGGTCACCGACGTGATCTGGTAAGTGCTGGCGTGGGCGACGAGCCACGACGCCACCAGCCACTGGCTGGCCCGGGTGGAAGTGGTAAACGACGACGAGCCCAGTTCAGTGCGCATGGCGTCAGCGAGCGACGTCGACGGCGCCGAGGAGGACGCCGCCGCCCCGCTGCCGTCGCTGTTGTACTGGCAGGCCAGGCCGCCGGCGACCTCCCCGGTGACGGCTTCGGCGACGGCGCGCGCCTCCTGCTCCCACACCGCGTAGGCGTCCGGGGCGGCGCTGCGCTGCACCAGCTGGGCGGCCTCCGTCACGGGCAGAGACTCCCAACCGGATTCGTTCTGGAGGGCCCGGAAGAACGCCGCCGCCGCGTAGCTGGGGGTGCGTAGCTCGGTGGGCGTGCCCCATCCCTGGGACGGACGTTGCTGAAAGAGCCCGACCGAATCGCGATCGCCGCCCGCCAGGTTGTGGAGGGCCGACTCCTGTAGAGCGGCGGCGAGGGCGACGGTGACGGCATGATCAGGAAGCCCGGCCGCCTTGCCGACGGCGGCGATAGTGGCCGCGTTCGCCGCCTGGTCGAGGGCCAGCTGGTAGCGGCCGGAGGTGGCCACGACCTGGCACAGCGGCGTCACGGACCGGCGGCTGGTCGTGGCCACGACCACCGCCACGACGGCCGCGGCGGTGGTGAGGGCCAGGACGAGGGCGGTGACGGCGAGACGGCGGAACGCGGCGCGGCGAGGCATACGGGGGGGAAGCTGCCCGGCGACGCTACCGCTCGCGACCTCGCAGGTGGCTTCGCTCGGCCGCCGGCTGGGCCAGAGGCCGCGACAGGATCAGACGCCGACCACCAGGCCCGGCGCCGCCAAGGCCCGGGCGGCTCGCCGCAGCGGTTCCAGGGCCGCCTCGTTCCCGAGCGCCACGTGAGCCCGCAACACCAGGCTCTCGGCGAGGGACGACGCCACCGCCGGCGGGTCTGGCAGCCGGCTCGGGTCACCGCTGATCTCGGCCAGCGCCGGCGCGTCCAGCAGCGCTAACCCGCACAGCCCGCAGAACCGCTGACCCTCGTCGTAGGGCGTCCCGCAGGCCGGGCAGCCCATGACATCCAACCGGGTCCCGCACCCAACGCAGAAACGGAAGCCCTCGGTATTGGCGGCGCCACATTCGGGACAGACGGGCACAGCTGTCACGGTAATCCCGGCGATCAGGCCCGGACCCCGGAGGCCCGCCTCACCGGAGCGGCTGACGCTCGCCGGCAAGAAAAAAAAGGGGCGGCCCGTCGGAGCCGGCCCCCGCCAGACGACAATACGGGTGTGAGCAAAGGGCCGGTACGCACCGGGATCGGCACCAGGCCCCGCACCTGCGCCCGGCCGGGGAAGGTCCCCGCGTGAGCGAGCAGGCGGCGCCCGCTCCGGACTCGGCCAGGTTCCTGGACTTCTACGGCCACGCCCTCCCCCAGGTGTACGGCTACCTGGTGCACCGTTGCGGCACCGCGGCGCTCGCCGAGGAACTCACCGCCGAGTCGTTCCTCGCCGCCGTCGACACGGCTCGGGCCGGCGGCGGGGCCAAGATCAGTGTCCCCTGGATCATCGGGGTGGCCCGGCACAAGCTCGTCGACCACTGGCGCCGGCAGGCCCGGGAGCAGCGCGGCGTCCGCGTACTCGTGGATGACGCCCAGGGCGTCCCGGAAGACGATCCCTGGGACGCCCGCCTCGACGCGGTCCGGGCCCACCAGACCCTCGAGAGCATCGCCCCGCAGCATCGGGCCGCCTTGACCTTGCGCTACCTCGACGATCTGTCGGTACCCGAGGTCGCTGTGGAGCTGGGCCGAACCGTGCACGCCACCGAGGCCCTCCTGGTGCGGGCCCGGGCGTCATTCCGACGGGCCTATGAGGGACAGGAGCCGGAAGATGGCTGATGTGCCGGGAGATAGCCCGTTCCGGGCTTTGCGAGCCCCAGTGACCCCACGCCATCCGGACCCAGCCTTCGCGGCCCGGCTCCGGGACCGCCTGCAGCGCGCCTTCGACCTCCCGAAAGGAGTCACCGTGTCCAATCTGACCCTCGAGTCCCAGCCCGCCCCGGACCAGGCCCCCGACCCGGCCATCATCGCCAGCGTCACCCCGTACCTGGCGGTGGCCGGCGCCCCCCAGGCTATCGAGTGGTACACCGCCGCCCTCGGCTCCCGCCTCCGGGCCGACCCGGTGATCATGCCCGACGGGCGCATCGGTCACGCCGAGTTGGTGGTCGCGGGCGGCTTGGTCATGCTGTCCGAGGAACATCCGGAGATCGGCGTCGTCGCCCCCGCCCCGGGGCAGGGCGCCGCCGTGACGATCCATCTGGCCGTCGTCGATGTCGATGCCGTCATCGACCGGGCCGTGGCGCAAGGGGCGGACCTGATGCGCCCCGTCGCCGACCATGACTACGGACGCAACGGCGTCATCCGGGATCCCTTCGGCCACCGATGGCTCATCAGCGGAGCCACGCCGGGACCAGCCGGCCCCCGGCCCGGCGACCTCGGCTACGCCTCGCTATGGGTTCCCGACGTGGAGCGGGCCGCGACCTTCTTCTCGGCCGTCCTCGGCTGGCGCTTCGGGCCCGCCAGCGGCCCGGAAGGCCTGCAGATCCAGGGCCTCAACCTGCACCACGGGATGTGGGGAGGCGAGACCCACGCCACCTTGTTCCAGTGCTTCGCCGTCGATGATGTCGACGCGGCCGTTGCCCGCGTCCACCAGGCGGGTGGGACGGCGGCCGAGCCCACGGTCGAACCGTACGGCCGGGTCTCCGAGTGCGTCGACGACCAGGGCGTCCGCTTCGCGGTGTACGAGCCACCGGGCGGGGTTTCCCTGGGAGCGTCGCCCGCACCGAACGGGAGCCGGGCCGGCGACCTGTCCTACGTCACCATGGAGGTCGTCGATTCCGACCGGGCCCGGGCTTTCTACGGGACGGTGCTGGGCTGGCGCTTCGCGCCGGGGCGGGTCGACGACGGATGGGGGGTGGAGGAAACCGCCCCCACGACCGGCCTGCGCGGCGGTCACCGGGTGGCGACGACCGTGCCGATGTACCGGGTCGACGACATCGAGGCCGCCGTGCGCCGGGTACGGGCGGCCGGGGGCACGGCTACGGACCCGCAAGTCCAGCCGTATGGCACCACCTCGGACTGCACGGACGACCAGGGCACCCGTTTCTACCTCGGCGCCCTCTGAGCCGGCGGGCGGCCTCAGCCCGCGGCCACGTTCTCCACCAAGCGGGACAGCAGGGCACCCAGCCGGGCCACGTCGCCGTCACTCACACCCGCCCGCAGCCGCCGATCGAACTCGACGGCGGCCGTCCGCAACCGGTCAAAGAGCCGGATCCCCTCCGGCGTCAGCTCCACCACCTGTACCCGCCGGTTGCTGTCATGGCGCCGGCGGGTGACGAGGCCGTCGTCCTCCATGGCGGTCAGGTGGTGGGTGAGGGTCGCCTCCCGGATGCCCACGGCCTCCGCCAGCTCGCGTTGGGTGCCCAAGGCCTGGGTCCGCAGCGAGAGCAGCACCAGCCACACTGGCAACGACCCCCCCGCGACTGCCAAGGCTTGGTCGAAGGCCCGGCTCACCGCCCGGGCGCTGCGGGCCAGCTGCAGGCCGATGGGGACGGTGGCGGGTGCGGGCATGAACCCGAGTCTAGCCCGAATCCGCGTGGTCTAAGTATTTGATCTCGAAGACTTAGACATCTACGGCGGGGTCAGCTCAGACCGGACACCACCACCGAAGCCGCGAACCCCACATAGCCCACCACGATCAGCACGCCGGTCACGCGGGTCAGACCGCGGTCGCGGTACGCGCAGGCCACGGTTAGGGCGGTCAGCACCAGGCCCCACACCGCCACCAACTCCGACTGCCCCGACGGCCGACCGAGCCCGACGACAGTGGCCGGGATGAGCAAGCCCACCGCCACGTTGAAGTTGTTGCTGTTGAGTGCGGAGCTAAAGGAGGCCGCGCCGCGGCCCCGCCGCACCAGGTAGATGGCCGACACCGCGTTCGGCAGGCTGGTGACGCCGCCCAACACCAACGCGCCAATGACGATGTCGGGCACCGAGTACCGGTGCCCGAGGGAGGTGGCCGACTGCTCCATCAGCACGCTGGCCACCACCACCACGACCAGGGCCACGGCCGCCACCACCCCGTCTGATCTGGTGCCGGGGCTGCCGAGGACGCCTTCTTCCATCTCGGCTTCCTCCTCGGCCGCAGCGGCGAGGAGCCAGTCGGCAAGGAGGGGTGGCAACGGCAAGCGCCGGCCGCGCCCGCCGAACCCCAGCACGACCACGTAGGCGAGCAGGACCACGAGCGCCAGAGCCAGCCCGGCGCCGGGCGCCACATCGGCCCGGACGGTCACCAGCGCCGCCCCGCCCGTCCAGATGGCGACGGCGCCGCCCAGCAACACGACCTTGCGATGCAGACGGATCCGGCCCGCGGCGGCGGCCCCCAGACCGAGCAAGGCCGCCAGGTTGAACGGGCCAGAACCGAGGACCACTCCCGCGCCCACCGTGTGCTGGTGACGGACGACCGCGGTCGCCGCCGAGGTGATCTCAGGGGCGTCGGCGGCCAAGGCCACGGCCAAACCCAGGAGCGCTTCGGAGAGCCCGAGACGTTCGCCGACCCGTTCCAAGCGCGACACCATGACCCAACTGGTGCTGAGTGCCACGGCCGCGGCGGCCACGAAGACCGGGGCGGCGACGGCCGGCGAGGTCAGGCGATGACGTCCTTGCCCAGATAGGGCACCAGGGCCTCGGGGAGCCGGACCGAGCCGTCGGGCTGCTGGCCGTGTTCGACCAGGGCGGCCCAGACCCGGGGCGTGGCCAGGCCCGAGCCGTTGAGGGCGTGGACGAACTCCACCCCGCCCCCCTCCCGCTTGAAGCGGATCTGGCCCCGGCGGGCCTGGAAGTCGGTGACCAGGCTCACGGACGAGACCTCCAGCCAGCGATCAACACCGGGCGAGTACACCTCCAGGTCGTAGACCTTGGCGGCCGAGAAGGTCAGGTCGCCCGCGCACAGCTCCACCACCCGGTACGGCAAGCCCAGCACCTGCAGGGCCCGCTCGGCGTCGGCCACCAGGGTAGTGAACTCGGCCTCGCTGTCCTCCGGGCGGCACAGCTTCACCAGTTCCACCTTGTGGAACTCGTGCAGACGCTGCATGCCCCGCGTGTCCCTGCCGGCCGCCCCGGCTTCGCGCCGCCAGCAGACCGAATAGGCCATGTAGCGCTTCGGTAGGTCGGCCTCGGACAGGATCTCGCCCTGGTGGAGGCCCATGAGCGGCACCTCGGCCGTCGGCACCAACCACAGGTCGTCATCGCGGAGTCGGTAGGCCTGATTGTCGAACTTGGTCAGGTGGCCGGTCCGGCTGATCACCTCGGTGCGAACCAGGTGGGGTGGGGAGACCTCCTGGTAGCGATCACGGTGCAGGTCCAGCGCCAAGCTGACCAGGCCCCGGAGCAGGCGAGCGCCGTCGCCGAGCAGCAGGGAGAACATGGCGCCGCTCAACTTGGCCGCCCGCTCCCCGTCGTAGATCCCGAGGCGCTCGGCCACCTCCCAGTGGGGCGCCCACGTCCGGCCTTCGTAGTCGGCGGGGTCGTACCCATGGGTGCGCAGCACCACGTTGTCGGCTTCACCCTGGCCGTCCGGCACGTCGTCGGCCGGCAGGTTGGGGAGGCGCATGACCACGTCGTCGAGCTCGGTCCGGGTGGTCCGTAGGTCCGCCTCCAACCCGTCGAGTTCGACCCGGGCCTTCGCTAAGGAGGCCCGGAGGGCTTCGGCCTCCTCCCGTTGGCCCGCCCGCATGAGCGTGCCCACCTGCGCGGAGCCGACATTGCTCTCGGCCCGGGCCGCGTCGACCTGTCGGACCTGCTGCCGGCGCCGGAGGGCGAGTTGCCGGGCCGTTTCGACCAGGTCCCGATCCACCCCCTTGCGCGCCAACCGCCGGGCGGTGGCGTCGAAGTCGTCGAGCAGCAACCGGGTGTCGATCATGGGCCGGTCGAGCCTACCGGCCCGGTTTCGAGGCCGCGGCCGACAAAACGGGCGGCGTCGGCAGACCTGGCCGGGCCGAGCCGCCTACTGTCGTCGGCCGTGCCCACCCCCGCCCCGCGCGGCGCCGTCCGTGACGCGCCCGACGCCGCCCGCATCACCGAAGAAGCGGCTCGGGCCTTTCTGACCGAGTACGGGGCCGGTCCGGGCGCCCCGATCGTGGTGGTCATTCCGGCCCTCGACGAGGCGGCCTCGGTGGCCGAAGTGGTGGCCGCGGTGCCAGCTCAGATCGGCGGGCTGCAAACCGAAGTGCTGGTGGTGGACGACGGTTCGACCGACGGCACCGAGTCGCGGGCCCGCCAGGCCGGCGCCCGGGTGTGCCGGCTCCCGGTCAACCTGGGCCAGGGCCAGGCGTTCCGGCTCGGCTACCGCTTGGCCCGCGAGCGGGGCGCCACCCTGATCGCCACCGCCGACGCCGACGGGCAGTTCGACCCGGACGAGCTGCCCGCCCTGGTGGCCCCGCTCCTCGCCGGCGAGGCCGACTTCGTCAACGGATCCCGTCGGCTGGGCCGCACCGAGACCACCGACCCGGTCCGGAAGCTGGGCGTCGTGATCTTCGGCGCCCTGGTCAGCGTGTTGACGGGGGTGCGCATCACCGATCCCGCCAACGGTTTGCGGGCCTTCCGGGCCGAGATCACCGCCCAGGTGCCGCTCCGCCAGACCCAGTACCAGACCGCCGAGTTATTGATCGGGGCCGCGGCACGCGGCTTTCGGATCAAGGAGGTGCCGGCCACCATGTACCGCCGCGGGGCGGGCTCCTCCAAGAAGGGCGGCAATTTCTCCTATGGAGCCCGGTTCGCCCGGGTGGTGCTCACGACCTGGTGGACGGCACGAATACGACCCGCTCGTACAGGGCGAACTTGACGGCAAAGAACACGCCCGACACCGCCAGATAGGCCGCCGCCAGCAGGGCCGTGCGCGCCGCCCCACCGGCAGCCAGGCCCCGTGCCGTGTCCTCGACCCAGTGGGTCGTGAGGGCCGCGGCGGCGAAGCTGGCCACCGCCACCACGGCGTACAGGGCCACCTCCACCCGACGGTCCCGGCCCCGGCGGTCCGGCCAGGCCCACTTCCGATTGAGAACGTAGTTGGGCACCGCCCCGCCCACGAAGCCCGCCGCTGAGGCCCAGGTGGTCCCCGCGTGGCCCCAGCCGTAGACGGCCACGAAGGCCAGCTCGGCGGTAGCCGCGGCGACCAGCGAGCCGGCGCTGTAGCCGGTCAAGCGGCGGGTCAGCGGCCGGCGGGCGAGGTTCACGGTCCCACTGTGGGGCCGAGGGCGTGCACGTCGGAGACGGTCGCGGTCGTGACGCCGTGGACGATCACCCGCAAGGCGCTGGCGTCCACGCCGGCGGGGAGGGTGGCCAGCAGATAGGGCACGGCCCCGGGGCCGTCACCGACCGACGAGCGGGCCGCCGCCACCGTTTGCCAGGCGCCGTCGGCCACCCGCAGCTGCACGGTCACCGAGGTGGTGCCCGTGGCGCCGGCGGCGCCCACGCTCACCTGGGTCACCGGCTGGAGGTGCGACCACTGCCAGGTCAGGGTGACCGAGGGGGCGGCAGCGGGGCCGGCGGTTTCGGTCACCGCGGCCGCGGCGGTGAGGTCGCGCCGGTCCGGGTGCCCGGTCCCGGGGCCGACGAGCTCGAACACCGAGGCGTCGTCTCGGTTGGTGTGCAGCAGCTCCACGGCCCACGAGCCCGAGGCGGCCGCGCCGTACAGGCACGGGCTGTCGAGGTTTCCCGGCTTGTTGAGATCGCCGACGAGCAGGTAGCCGGCGTTGTCCGAGGCGATGGCGGCCAGGGCGCCGGGCACGTAACAGCTGGAGAGGGTTTCGGTGAAGGCGGTGCCAGCGGTGAGATGCCCGGTGAAGAGGGCCGTCGAGTACAGGTAGTCGGTCTCCACCACGTCGGTCGGCGACCCCAGCTGGGCCAGGATGCCGGCGTACGGCGAGCCTTCGAAATGGGAGGTGCTCTGACCGGCGTTGAGCAGATAGTCGCGGGGCAGCTGGGCGGCCAGCGGGGCCACCACGATGAGGACGGCGAGGGCGCCTGCCGTTGCCGGCCGGGCGAGCGCGGGCCACCCGCCGGCGAGGCGCGGCGCGGCTCGGGTGCGGCCTCTCCGGGCGCGGACGGTGTCCCACACCGTCTTGGCGCCCAACACGTACCAGGCGGCGAGGAGGGGGAGGACCAGGATGACCCGTCGTTCGTTGATGTAGGGCCACAGGAGGGTCTCGGCCAGGTAGATGGGCACCATGACCACGGCCGCATCCCGGTGCCGGCGGGCCCACACCACCGCCCCGATCACGGTCAGGACCGTGACCTGCCAGGACAGCACCTTCCACAGATCGGGGGTGTGGCCGTGGATGGGCAGCGGGCTGAGATACGGGACCAGCGTCGCGGGCAAGGCAGTCGACAGGAGCTGCCACAACGCGTGCGGCGCCACGTGGACGAGCCGGTCCACCAGCCCGCCCTGGTAGTAACCACCCAGCTCCTGCGAGTAGCGGGCCCCCGCCACTGGCACGCCGGTCGCCAGCCGGACGATCACGACGGGCGCCAGCAGCGCGGCCACCCCGACGGCCACCAGCGCCGCCTTCCGGCGGGCGGCCGCCCCCCGTAGCAGCAACCACAGCACCAGGCCGGCGACGAGGCCGATCCCGGCCTCCTTCAACCACACCAGGGCGGCCGCCGCCGCCACCACCCCGAGTCCCGCCCGGGTCAGGATCCGGGCCTGGGCGTCCCAACGGTCGACCAGGAGGAGCAACAGCACCAGCAGCACCAGGAACGGCGTCTCGGCCATCACCATGCTGCCGTAGGTCGCCAGCGGCGGCCCCAAGGCCAGCACCACCAACGCCGCGGTGCGGGTCCCCTCGCCGATCCGCCGCCGGCCCAGGTAGATCCACGTCAGGGGGAACAGGGCGGCGTAGCAGACCGTCGATAGCAACCGCAGCGGCACGAAGGTGTGGGGCCACAACCACACCAACGGGGCCAGCAGGGCGCTGTACCCGGGAGGGTAGACGGCAGCCACCCCGGCGCCGCTGGCGATGTGCCCCGTGAGGCCTTGCCCGGCCACCAGGGCGCGGGCCGTCAGGATGTAGCTGGCGTCGTCGTCGAAACTGCCGACGAAATAATGGGGTGCCACCAGGGCCACGTGCACCAGGCCGAGGGCCAGTGGCACGCCGACGGCGAAGGCCGGCCGGCGCCACCAGGACCGCGGGGCGGACGGTGGAACGGCTGGGGTGGCGTCGGGGCCGGCGGCGAGCGCGCCGGCCGGCGGGGCCGCGCCGGCGGAAGTCAGCAGCCGGGGCAGGGACCCCTCACGCCGTGCTGGCCAGGGCGCTGGCCGTCGCTCGCCACTGCACGGTGGGCCGGATGGCGTCGAGGTTGACCCGGTCGCGGTGCTGCTCCACCACCGCGAACAGCGACGCCATCACCTGGTCGTCGAGCAGGTGGGGCAGCAAGCCCAGATCGAGCAGCCGGGTGTGGGCGGCCCGGTAGTAGTGACCGTCCAGCTCCACCCGAGGGTTGTCGATCTCTTCGATGGTGCACGGCCCCGGATAGGCGCGGGCCACCATGCGGGCCAGGTCCCGCACCGAGCGCTGCTCAGTGAACTGGTTGAACACCCGGAACTCACCAGGCTCGGCCGGATGCTCGACGGCCAGCCGGACGCACTCGACGGTGTCCACCAGATTGAGCATCCCCCGGGTCTGGCCGCCGGTCCCGTACACCGTCAAGGGGTGACCCAACACGGCCTGGATCACGAAGCGATTTATGACCGTCCCGAACACGTGGTCGTAATCGAACCGGGTGGCCAGGACCGGGTCCACCACGGTCTCGTCGGTCTGCTCGCCGTACACCACGCCCTGGTTGAGGTCGGTGGCCCGCAGCCCCCAGACCCGGCAGGCGAATTCGATGTTGTGGCTGTCGTGCACCTTGGACAGGTGGTAAAAGGACCCCGGTCGCTTGGGGTACAGCACCGTATCGGTCCGGCCCCGGTGGGTGAGCGTCAGCCAGCCTTCTTCGATGTCGATGTTGGGAGTGCCGTACTCGCCCATGGTGCCCAGCTTGACCAGGTGGATATCGCGGTTGTAATCCGCGATGGCGTACAACACGTTGAGGTTGCCGACCACGTTGTTCGTCTGGGTGTACACGGCGTGGTCTTGGTCGATCATCGAATAGGGGGCGGATCGCTGCTCGGCGAAATGGACCACGGCGTCGGGGTCGCAGCCC